>JBBSPT010000039.1:0-12236 GCA_038258515.1 Chitinophagales bacterium
AGCACTAAAAGATTTTGAATTTGCGCCGACGGGAAAGAATCATATCCATTGTTGTCAATTTCAATTCCGATGGAAGAGGAATTTATATCCTTATCGTTTCCCCAGGAAGCTACGCCGGCATGCCATGCCCTCAGGTAATCGTTGAGCATGTGATGAATCGATCCATCTTTGCAAATCACATAGTGTGCACTCACCTGGGTTCGAGGTATGGTAAACGTTTGAAGCGTTTGTTCGCAGCTATTTTGCGCTGTGTGATGGATCACAATAAAATTTGGTTTTCGAACCCCGAAATTTGTTGTGCCTACCCACCCCGAGGCAGAATTGTAGATATCATTCGAAGGTGACCGCCTGATCATCTTTGCAAAAGTTTTTGCCTGGCGTTTGTACACCCTGTTGGTGGAAGAGTATTTATTTGAAGCACATGAAAAGATCAATGTGCCTAAAACAAAAAAGCTCAAAAATTTAAACATCGTTTATTAGTTGTTAATATTTAATATATTTCTGTCGACCCCAGGTGACATTCCAAAATGATTGTTTCCGCCCTCCGCTACATGTTTCGCCTGTATTGACCTCCCACTTCATATAAGGCATGAGTGATCTGGCCGAGTGAACAATGTTTTACTGTTTCCATAAGTTCAGCGAAAAGGTTGCCGTTATTGATCGCTACGTCCTGCAGCCGCTTAAGCATTTCTGCACATTCTTTTTTATGTCTTTGTTGAAATGCGTGAAGATTTTCAATTTGGCGATCCTTTTCTGCATTTGTGCTACGGATCACTTCTGCGGGAAGTATCGTCGGGGAGCCGGCTTTGTTGAGAAAAGTGTTGACACCAACGATCGGATATTCGCCTAAATGTTTCTTTGTTTCATAGTACAGGCTTTCCTCCTGGATCTTATTTCTCTGGTACATTCTCTCCATGGCTCCCAACACTCCCCCTCTTTCAGAAATACGGTTGAACTCTACCATTACAGCTTCTTCCACAAGGTCTGTAAGTTGTTCAGTAAGAAAACTTCCCTGGTTTGGATTTTCATTTTTCGCTGTGCCAAGTTCCCGGTTAATAATAAGTTGAATGGCCATTGCCCGCCGCACACTTTCTTCGGTGGGGGTTGTTATGGCTTCATCGTATGCATTAGTGTGAAGGCTGTTACAGTTGTCATAAATAGCATAGAGAGCTTGCAGCGTTGTCCGGATGTCATTGAAATCAATTTCCTGCGCATGCAGACTTCTCCCGCTCGTTTGTATGTGATACTTTAGCATTTGTGAGCGCTTATTTGCGCCATACTTAAATTTCATTGCTTTCGCCCAAATGCGACGGGCTACCCTTCCAATCACGCTATACTCCGCGTCCATCCCGTTACTGAAAAAGAAGGAAAGGTTGGGAGCAAACTCATCGATGTTCATTCCCCTGCTCAGATAGTATTCTACATAGGTAAAGCCGTTGGATAGTGTGAATGCAAGCTGCGTGATCGGGTTTGCGCCTGCTTCCGCGATGTGATAACCACTGACAGAAACTGAGTAAAAATTTCTAATCTTACTTTCTATAAAATACTCCTGCACATCTCCCATCAGCTTCAATGCAAATTCAGTTGAGAAAATACAGGTATTCTGTGCCTGGTCTTCCTTTAGAATGTCTGCCTGAACGGTACCTCTTACCGATGCTAAAGCCTGCGCTTTTATTTTTTCATAAATGTGTTTATCAAGTACGTCTTCGCCGGACAAACCAAGCAGCCGCAATCCAAGGCCGTCGTTTCCTTTGGGTAAATGACCAGCCATTGTGCCCTGCACCGGGTTCACAGGTTCGCCATGGATGCCGGTATATTTTGGAAGTTGATCGACAGAAAACTTAGATTCAATGATTTTATTCACTTCATCCCGCAGGTTATTTTCGATAATATATTTTTCACATTGCTGATCTATAGCGGCATTTAAAAAAAAGGCAAGCATCATAGGGGCCGGCCCGTTGATGGTCATGCTTACAGAGGTTTTAGCATCGCACAAATCAAAACCACTGTAGAGCTTTTTTGCGTCATCAAGACTGGCAACACTTACGCCACTGTTGCCAACTTTTCCATAGATGTCCGGCCGCACTGCGGGATCTTCTCCATACAAAGTAACGCTGTCAAAAGCAGTGCTGAGGCGCCTTGCAGGCTGCCCAAGGCTCACATAGTGAAAGCGCTTGTTGGTTCTTTCAGGACCACCCTCTCCCGCAAACATCCTCGTGGGATCTTCTTCCGATCTCTTGATAGGAAACACCCCGGCCGTGTAGGGAAATTCTCCGGGAAAATTTTCCTGCAGCCGCCATCGAAGAATATCACCCCAATCCCTAAAACGGGGAACGGCAATTTTCGGAATTTTTGTATGGGACAATGTTTCTGTATAGAGTGGCTGGCGAATAGCGTTTTCCCTTACGCGGTATTCAAAAAAATCTTCTGTGTAACGTTTCTTTAAACTTTCCCATTCATCGATTAACTTCTTTGAAGATGGAAGTAATTTTTTATTTAAGTCAACAGCTAAAGCTTCGAGGGATTCGATGACTTGTTCATTTTTTCCTTCGTCGAAGTACGTCTCCTTCAGAATCGATGAACTTCCAATTACCTGGTAAAGTTGAGACGCAACTTCCGACTGTTCGATCGCTTTCCTGTTATAAAGTTCAACTTCCTCGGCAATTTCAGCAAGGTACCGGATACGCTTAGGTGGTATAATGGAGGTGGCTTTTGCAAGAGTAGCTGTCTGCGTCGCTGTAACTTCTCCAAAATCCAGCCCGGTTTTTTCTGCTATGATCCCGACCAACTTCACAAATAATTTATTGAGCCCACCATCATTGAATAGAGAAGCAGTTGTGCCAATAACAGGAATTTCTTCGTCGTTGGCAGACCATAGTGCGTGATTTCGCTTGTATTGTTTTCTCACGTCGCGCAGTGCATCCTCTCCACCGGCCGTATCAAATTTATTAAGGCAAACGATATCAGCATAGTCAAGCATGTTTATTTTCTCAAGCTGTGATGCAGCGCCGTATTCAGGTGTCATCACATACATACTTACGTCGCAGTATTCAAGGATGGAAGCGTCACTCTGCCCAACCCCTGCGCTTTCCAAAAGGATAAGGTCAAATGCTGCGTCCTTACAAATATTGATGGCATCCTGAACGTAATGACTCAATGCAATGTCGCTTCCTCTTGTGGCGAGAGAACGCATATATGTCCGTGGGTTGTGGATTGCGTTCATCCGGATGCGGTCGCCAAGCAGGGCGCCCCCGCTCTTCTTCCTGGAAGGATCTACTGAGATTACAGCAAGAGTCATTTCTGAATAATTATTCAGAAAGCGCCTGATCAATTCATCCGTTACGGAAGATTTACCTGCTCCGCCCGGTCCGGTAATTCCTACGACAACTGTCTTTCTATCAGTTGCGGCTACCACAGTGATGGTTGATTTTTGGACTTCCTTTTCGGTTTGTTCCCTGGATAGAACAGGATCTTTCTCTTCCGCATTCTCAGCCCGGCTGATCGCTGCTGCGATTTTTTTTATATCTCTCGATTCACCCAATGCAAATTTTCCATCAGGTAAATTGTTTTGTGCTTTTTCCGGCATTCTTTTTTGGAGAGGATGAGCAGCAACTTTCTGCAGAACATCATGGATCATGCCTTCGAGACCCATATTGCGGCCATCATCCGGCGAATAAATTTTTGTAATACCATATGCTTGCAGTTCTTCAATTTCGCGTGGAAGAATCGTTCCGCCACCTCCGCCAAATATCTTTATATGCCCTGAGTCATTTTCATTTAGCAGATCAAGCATGTACTTGAAAAACTCTATATGACCGCCTTGGTAGCTGGTGATCGCAATGGCAGCAGCATCTTCTTCAATTGCACACTCTACAATCTCATGCACGCTTCTATTGTGTCCTAAATGAATAATTTCCGCCCCATTACTTTGCAATATTCTGCGCATAATATTGATAGCTGCATCGTGCCCATCAAACAGCGATGTCGCTGTCACAATTCTTATGTTGTTTGATGCTTTTTTACTCATGATATTCTTTCACAGTTACATTTAAGTACCCATGGTAAATTTACGACTAATGCAAGAAAAGGTAATTGGTAACTTCTTTACAGGGTGCGGATTCGATTGGGTCAGGGACTTAAAAAAATCGATACCTTTTTTCATGGCCAGGATCAACTCATCCTGAATGTAAGCGCGGCAAATTCCTCCACGCTCAATGTCTCGGCCCGGCGATTGAACAATTCATCAGCAAGAATATCTTTTGTAAACAGCCCTTTGACCGCATTGCGAAGCATTTTTCTCCGCTGATTGAATGCGGTTTTTACCAACGTCCAGAAAGCTCTTTCACTTTTTACGGGAAAGTAGGTAGGCCGCGACGTTAGTCGGATGACCCCGCTCTGAACTTTCGGCTGAGGGGTAAAGCATTCGTTACCCACTGAAAATAAATAATCAACCTTGTAATAATATTGCAGTAATACACTTAGAACGCCATAGGTTTTACTTCCCTCGCCGGCCGCAGCTCTTTCCGCAACTTCTTTTTGAAACATGCCTATAGCAAGAGGTACATAATTTTTCCATTCAAGTATTTTGAACAGAATTTGCGTAGAGATGTTATAAGGGAAGTTACCAATCACTGCAAAGGCCTCATCAAAAGGACGATCGATTTCCAAAAAACTTTTGTGAATTAATTTTCCTTTGATCGCTGGAAATTGTTCGCAAAGAAAAGCTATCTTTTCTTCGTCCAGCTCTACAGCTTTAAAATTTATTCCGGGTATTTCCAGGAGACGTTTGGTGAGAGCGCCAGCTCCCGGGCCTACTTCCAGTAAATTCTTAAATGAATTTTCATTTAATGCATCTACAATTTTAGTTACAACTTTTTCATCCTTTAAAAAATGCTGCCCAAGTGATTTCTTTATCGTAAACATTGATTCAGCGAAATTACTTTTAAAAGCGGCAATGGAAATAGGTTGCATATTTTAGGTAAGAAAAACAATTGAAATGTCAATTTTTTTATCCGTCGCCTTACCAGTAATGAAGCAAGGTTCAACTTCTGAAACGTAATTTTGTTCTATTGTAATAATCTTAATGCCCAAATTATGAAGCCAGAAAATCAAATAAAAAATATCAGGAGAGACTACCTGCTTCACTCTTTGCTGGAAGAAGACATGGAACCGAATCCGATACAGCAATTCGAAAATTGGTGGAAGGCTGCCTTGCAAAGCGAGATAGTTGAACCAAACGCAATGACCCTCGCCACGTGCGATGCGCAGGGAAAGCCATCGGCAAGAATTGTACTTTTAAAAGATCTTAGAGATGAGGGGTTTGTTTTTTTTACAAATTATGAAAGCCGGAAAGGAAGAGAGATAGAAAAGAATCCTTTCGTTTCGCTTGTATTTTTTTGGAAGGAAATAGAACGCCAGGTTAGAATTCAGGGAGAAGCTGTGAAAATTGATGCAGCGGAGAGTGATGCTTACTTTGCATCGCGTCCACGCGAGAGCAGGATTGGAGCCTGGAGCTCGCCTCAAAGTGAAGTGATTACCCGACGTAAAATTCTTGAGGAAAATGTAGAATTTTATAAAGAAAAATTTGGCGCTGAAAATATTCCCCGTCCCGGAAATTGGGGCGGCTACCTTGTCCGGCCTGATTCAATAGAGTTTTGGCAGGGAGGTCCGGGTAGACTGCACGACCGTCTGCACTACCATTTTGGAGAACAAGAAAAATGGATCATCGAGAGACTTGCTCCATAAAACATTTATTTTTTTTCTGGTGTCTTTTCGTCGGCCTTTTTCGTCGGCTTGTTAGAATTAGTTGGCCTTGACTTACCAAAAGAACCTTTGAATATTTTACCCTTTTTTGTTTTTTTATCTCCGCGACCCATGAGTATTTTTTTATAAAAATGAATATTTTATTATTTCCTTTTGCTGCTCAGCGCATAAAAAAAGCAAGATACACAAATGCATCTTGCTTCTAAAAAATTTTGCGAAAATCAGATTTTCGAAGACAGCTCTTTGCCTGCTTTGAATTTAGCTACTTTTTTTGCTTTGATTTTAATAACCGCTCCCGTTTGAGGATTGCGACCGTTTCTCGCAGCTCTCTTGCTTACGGAAAAAGTACCAAAACCAACCAAGGTAACCTTGTCACCTTTTTTCAGCGCTTTTGTTACAGTAGATACAAAAGAATCCAGGGCTGCATTTGCCTGGGTTTTTGTTACGCCTGCATCGTCAGCGATGTGGGCGATTAGTTCAGCTTTGTTCATAATATTTTATTTGATTTTTTAACTGCGACAAATATAGAAGGTTTTTTATTGCAACGAAATATTTTACAATTTTTATTTTCCTTTAAGATGTGAAGATCCACGATTGATAAGCTTTTTAAAGCAACCCGTATATTTTCCGGCGATATGTTTCATTTTTCACTATTAAGTGAAAAGCTTGCTGCTACTTGCTTTCAGGTTTCGCGCAGCGTTATAATCCTTAACCATCAAGGCTTTTGGTAAAAAAATAACTAGAGAAGGCAAAGCAGGTGGAATATTATGCACAATTACTGCACAGACTCGAGCAACGAGGAAAATGAAACTAAAGCATCTCGCCATATATGTCCTGACTGATGTTGCATTCCTTTTTCGTGATGACGTTTGTACAAATCAATTGATTTCTTCTCTTCGGCGAAAAACTGGAGAATATATGTCTTGCCATCATGTTCATCGTGTTCATGAAGCTTCAAAAATCTATGATGGGAAAACAAGCCGGTACTCATCATCGCGGGAATATGTGTTTCTTTGACCCACTGAAGCCATTCCTCAACGATAGCGTTTTCAACCTTTGTCGTAATATTATAAATCCACATTCTATAACTTTAATTCAAGATAAACGGGACAATGATCACTGTGCTTAACATCTGGAAATATCTTTACGTCTATGATGTGTGCCGATAAGGTTGAGGTTACATTTATATAATCAATCCTCCATCCCTTATTTTCTAACCGGGTGGTTGGGCGAAGCACATGCCACCAACTATATTGGTGCGGTTCTTTATTCAGTTGCCGGAAGCTGTCAACAAAATCATTTTCAAGAAACCGGTCAAACCAGGCACGCTCCTCCGGCAGAAAACCTGTCGTATTTTTATTAGATTTAGGATTGTGGATGTCGATCTCTTTGTGAGCTATATTATAATCTCCGCAGACGATGATCTTTTTCCTGGTTTTTTTCAGATCATTTAGGTAAGTAAGAAATTCATCAAGCCATTGATACTTGTAGGTTTGACGATGCGGACCACTCGTTCCCGAAGGGAAATAAGCGCTGATAACAGTAAGATCAAAAAGATCAGCCCTAAGCACTCTTCCTTCGAAATCACTTTGTTCATTGCCATGTCCACATTGCACATTGTCCGGCACAAGGCGCGACAATATTCCGACACCGCTATAACCTTTTTTCTGGGCCGGAAAAAAATAGGAACGGTAACCTGCCGATTCTATCTGAGTTGTATTTATGTCCTCCCTGGCAGCTTTTATTTCCTGCAAACAAATTATGTCGGCAGGGTCTGTTTTGAGCCAATCTATAAATCCTTTTTTTATAGCAGCCCTGATACCGTTTACATTATAGGAAATGATCCGCATAACAATTTTGAGCAAAAATTCTCCACTAAAAATACCAGTAAACCTGGATAATGATACTTGCTAAACTACGTGAAGAATTTTTAGCAAAAGCAGAGATCGCTGACGAAACGCGTCAACATAAAAGTTTGAAAGAATAGTGGAGCTGTTTAAAACCAGGCGCTACGAATCATAATCCAGGTGACTGCGGAGCCACTTTTCCACTTCCTCTGTCGACATGTTTTTTCTTTTTGCGTAATCTTCCACCTGGTCCTTACCAATTTTACCGACACCAAAATATTTGCTTTCGGGATGGCCGAAATACCAGCCACATACTGATGCAGGAGGATACATTGCCAGGTATTCCGTTAATGTGATACCTGCATTTTTTGTGGCGTCAAGCAGCTCAAATAGTTTATATTTTTCCGTATGATCCGGGCAGGCGGGATAACCAGGAGCAGGACGGATCCCGAGGTAACGTTCTTCAACCAGTTCTTTTGTTGATAGTTCTTCATCGCTTGCATATCCCCAGAATTCCTTTCTCGTTTTTGCATGCAATAATTCTGCAAAGGACTCTGCAAGCCTGTCGGCAAGAGCCTGCAAAATTATTTTGTTATAATCGTCAAGGTCTTCTTCAAACTTTTTGATGTGAGGTTCGATGCCGTGAATCGAAACAGCAAAAGCTCCCATGTAATCATTCCCTACCCCGGCTTCTGTTGAAGCTTGGTCAACGGATTGATTGGATTTTACAAAATCGGCCAACGATACATTTCCCTGACCGGGCGCCTTCTTCAGTTGTTGGCGCAGGAATTGAAGATGTTCCAATTCATTCCCATTTTCGCTCAGCGTAATTGTATCGGGGGCCGTGCGATTTGCTTCCCAAAAACCGATCACTCCATTTGCCGTCAGCCACTTCTCATCGATAATTGTTTTAAGAAGAACCTGCGCATCATTGTAAAGCTTGGTCGCCTCCTTTCCTATTTTCTCGTCTTCTAAAATTTGAGGAAATTTTCCATGCATTTCCCATGCGATGAAGAATGGCTGCCAATCAATGTATTTGCTGATCTCTGCCAGACTGTAATCTCTAAAAATTTTCGTTCCCTGGAAGGATGGCTCAACGGGATTATAGCCATTCCAATCAATTTCAAATTTATTGTCCTGGGCTTCTGAGAACCCAAGTAATACTTTACCTGATTTTTTATTTCCAAAATCCGTTTTTAATTTTTGATATTCCGCGCTGATATTTTTAAGAAAAGGCGCTTTTGTTTCCGGGCCCAATAAACTACCGGCAACTGTTACACTTCTTGAAGCATCAAGAACGTGCACTACGCCGTGATCATATTCAGGTGCGATGCGAACTGCGGTGTGCATCCGGGATGTAGTTGCTCCTCCTATCATCAAAGGGATATTCATCTTTCTCCGTTTCATTTCCCGGGCGACGTGCACCATCTCATCAAGCGACGGAGTGATCAACCCACTGACGCCAATTATGGCAACTTTATTTTCCAGCGCAGTCTGTAATATTTTTTCGGCGGGTACCATCACTCCAAGATCGATCACTTCGTATCCATTACATCCGAGCACCACACCCACTATATTTTTACCGATGTCATGAACGTCTCCTTTTACTGTAGCCATTAATATTTTCGGAGGCCCTTCAGCCTTCTCACTTTTTATTCCTTCTTCAATATCACGTAAGCGCCTTTCTTCTTTCTCCGCTTCGATGAAAGGAAAGAGCCATGCCACACTTTTTTTCATTACCCGTGCACTCTTCACCACCTGCGGAAGGAACATCTTTCCACTTCCAAACAAATCACCCACTATGTTCATTCCGTCCATCAGCGGCCCTTCAATTACATCAAGTGGCTTCGGATATTTTAATCTTGCTTCTTCCGTATCCTCGTCTATGTAGTCCGTGATCCCATTTACAAGAGCGTGGCTCAGTCGCTTTTCTACAACGTCTTTTCGCCAGGCCTCATCCTTCACAACAGCTTTCCCTTTAGCCTTCACGGTTTCTGCAAAGGCAAGAAGTTTATCGGTCGCTTCTGGATTTTTGTTTAAAATAACGTCTTCACATAACTGCTTTAACGCAGGCTCTATTTCCTCATAAACCTGTAGCTGGCCTGCATTTACAATTCCCATATCCATTCCTGCCTGTATCGCGTGATAAAGAAAAACAGCGTGCATCGCATCACGAACGGTGTCGTTCCCACGAAAAGAAAATGAGACGTTGCTGACTCCGCCGCTCACTTTCGTTAGTGGCATCAATCTTTTTATTTCGCGTGTTGCCTCAATGAAATCTACTCCGTAATTATTGTGTTCCTCTATGCCGGTTGCAATCGCAAAAATATTGGGATCAAAAATGATATCCTGTGGATCGTATTCTGCCTCTTCAATCAAAATTTTATAAGCCCTTTTACAGATTTCAATTTTCCTTTCCTTGGTATCCGCCTGGCCTTTTTCATCAAAAGCCATCACGATCACTGATGCACCAAAGCTTTTGCAAATGAAAGCCTGTTCGAGAAATTTTTCCACACCCTCTTTCATAGAGATGGAGTTCACAATGCACTTTCCCTGCACACATTTCAGTCCTGCTTCAATAATATTGAACTTTGAAGAATCAATCATTATTGGAATCCTGGCAATGTCGGGTTCTGCCTGCAGCAGGTTTAAGAAAGTAGTCATTGCCTGCTCACCGTCAAGCAATGCGTCGTCCATATTTACGTCGAGAACCTGTGCTCCACTTTCCACTTGCTGCCTTGCTACCGACAACGCTTCTTCATAATGTCCTTCTCGTACAAGCCGTGCAAATTTCTTCGATCCCGTCACATTTGTTCTTTCACCGACATTTACAAAATTTGTTTCTGGCCGAACTACCAGCGGTTCAAGTCCTGAAAGGCGCAGGTAAGGTTCAATTGTTCTTTGCATAATTTATTTTTGATTGCAAATGCATGCGATTTTCAAATTGTGTTTCAATTGTCGTAGGACAATTAGAATACATTAGATAAAAGATGAAGGGCTGCATTTGCATTAATTTCATTTGCATCTTCTACATTCCCAGAAATAATTCCAGTCCTCTATATTCATCACGCCAGTTGCGCTTCAAGTACGGGCAAATTTCTTGCCTTATACTTTTTGACCTGCTCAGCAATATGCCTGATATGATCCGGTGTGGTTCCACAACAGCCACCAACGATATTTAGAAACCCTTCTTTCGCCCACTCTTCCACGATATGAGCAGTCTCTTCGGGTTGTTCATCATACTCTCCAAATGCATTTGGTAATCCAGCGTTTGGATAGGCGGAGGTATAACACCCCGCGATCTGGCTCAACTCCTCAATGTGAGGGCGCATTTCCTTTGCACCCAAAGCACAATTCAATCCAACACTCAGGGGTTTAGCATGAGACACTGAAATGTAAAATGCTTCCAGTGTTTGCCCGCTTAACGTTCTTCCGCTGGCATCCGTAATCGTTCCACTTATCATGATTGGGAGCTCAGCCTTCTTATGGTCCCGGAAATATTTTTTTATTGAATAGATAGCTGCTTTTGCATTAAGCGTATCAAAAATAGTTTCAATCAGCAGCAAGTCAACGCCACCCTCGACAAGTCCGCTAATCTGTTCGTAATAGGCGGCTGCCACTTCATCAAAACTTACTGAACGAAATCCAGGATTGTTTACATCCGGTGAAAGGCTCAGCGTTTTATTTAAGGGACCAATGGCTCCTGCGACAAACTTTGGAGCGCTTCCGGGGTGCTCAGATATGAACTTTTTGATTGCTGCCCTGGCGCAACTGGCCGCCGCAGTATTCAATTCATAGGCGATCGACTGCATTTCATAATCGGCCTGGGCTATCGAAGTGCTGCTAAAAGTATTGGTCTCAATTATGTCTGCGCCGGCATCCAGGTATTCGGAATGGATAGATTCGATAATTTTTGGTTGTGTAAGGCTCAACAGGTCGTTGTTTCCCTGAACATCCAGGTGCCAGTCTCTAAAGCGCTCTCCACGATAATCTTTTTCTTCCAGCTTGTAGCGCTGGATCATCGTGCCCATTGCGCCATCAATTATTAATATTCGCTCGCTGAGACATTGCTGAATTGTTTTTTCCATTTCGTGATAATTAATTATAAAATAATTTTCTTGCTTTCGTTGAATGCCGGGAGTGTCAACGGAAAGAGTGCAAAGGGCATTTCTTTCCGGATGGATTTGCCGGCAAACAACTGTAACGGGGAAAAGTAAAATAAATTGAAGTCGTAAACGAAAATTAAAGATCCTGGGGGATGCAAAGAATTTTTTCGTTTATTAGTTCAGTTTTATTTTATAACATGCTATCCATTACAAAACTTCAAGGCCGAACAATAAACAAATCCGCCTGAGTAGTACAAAATTAAACCAAGTGAAGTGAATAATAAAATCTGTTCCTCGCGCTACGTCAGGGTGCCACTTCATTTGGCAGCTTTACCATCTCAACCTGCGGTGGTAGCGTTAAAGAATCTTTCTTTGCCAGTTTTTGTGCGAATTTCCCGATTGTGAGGCCCTGCACAACGATTGAGAATATGACGACGACATAGGTTATGGATACGAACATTTGCCCATACATATACTTGGGTAGTGACAATGCGAGGGCAACTGATATACCACCGCGTAA
>JBBSPT010000040.1:0-12124 GCA_038258515.1 Chitinophagales bacterium
AAAAAGATCATTCGTTATCTACTGACACCAGCCCGGAGTCTGGCGGCACGAATTTCGGATTCCGTCCGATGCAGCTTCTGCTGGGAGCGCTGGGTACCTGCAGCGGAATTGATATGGTCGCCATTCTTAAAAAGCAAAAACAAAATATTATTCAATTTAAGATTACTGTCGATGGTGAAAGAGAAGAAGATAAAATTCCTTCGTTGTGGAAGGCGATTTCAGTCTCGTTTGCGATCGGGGGCGTGGAAAGAAGCAAAGCAGAAAAGGCAGCCGCTTTGTCGATGGAAAAGTATTGCTCTGTTGCGGAAACACTTCGTAGAGGCGGTACTTCTATCACGTGGAAGATCGACATTGTTGACTAAACAAGTATCCGGTATCGACGGAAAATAATTTTATAAAATGGACAAGAGTTTCTTTGAACATCTTTTCAGCAGGCAGCAAAAAAAAGAAATCGTTCCCACAAATGAAACAATTGCGGGATGGGCTTTTCATTTAATCGCTCTGTTATACCCTGAGCAATCGATCTGTTTCTATGGATCAATAGAGGAGATTGAAGATGAATATAAAAAACTGGAAGAAGACCTTGTCAATATTCTGAACGCGACAAGAGCCTGCAGAAATTGTAACAATGAAGGGATAGCCCGCGAATTTTTCCGGGATGTTCCGGAGATATATCGCGTACTGAATACTGATATTTATTCACTCATCCATGGAGATCCCGCAGCCCGTGTGGAATTTGAAGTGATACGTGCTTACCCGGGATTTTATTCACTCTGCTTTTACAGGATTGCTCATAAATTACTCCAGCTTGAGGTGCCCCTACTTCCACGAATCCTCACTGAACATGCGCATTCGAAAACCGGCATTGATATTCATCCGGGTGCACGAATCGGGGAACACTTTTTCATAGACCATGGAACCGGGATTGTAATTGGAGAAACCACAGAAATTGGCAATCATGTAAAATTGTACCAGGGCGTGACGCTCGGGGCGATGAGCGTTGAAAAAAGTTTAGCTTCTGTTAAGCGGCATCCTACTGTGGAAGATCATGTTATCATTTACTCCGGGGCCACTATTTTAGGAGGTGAGACTGTTATCGGGCATCATAGCGTAATTGGTGGAAATGTGTGGCTTACGAAAAGCGTACCGCCAGGAACCTTAATCTATCACAATCCGGAACTAACTGTTCTTGAAGGCAAAATTGTAAACTACTAAACTATTTGGATGGCCACAATTCTTGATACCGTCGGGAACACTCCGTTGGTTCTGCTTCAGAAAATAAATCCAAATCCTCGTGTAAAGATATATGCGAAGCTGGAAGGAAACAATCCGGGTGGCAGCGTAAAAGACAGGCCCGCATTGAATATGATCAGGAGCGCCCTGGAGCGCGGAGACATTAACAAGCAGACAAAGCTTATAGAAGCAACTAGCGGAAATACCGGAATTGCAATGGCATTGATGGCAAAAATTTTCGGGATGGAGATCGAGCTCGTGATGCCTGCATCTTCCACAAGAGAACGTGTGCTCACCATGGAGGCCTTTGGAGCAAAAGTTACCTTGCTCGAAAGTATTGAAGAGTGCCGCGACTATGCCGACGAAAAAGACGCTTCAGGAGAAAAACATGTTCTCAACCAATTTGCCAACCCGGATAACTATCTCGCCCATTACCGCACCACCGGCCCGGAAATTTGGAGAGAGACCGGGCAGAAGATCACACACTTTGTAAGTTCGATGGGAACTACCGGAACGATCATGGGCTGTAGCAGGTTTTTGAAAGAACAAAAGTCAGACATTCAGATTGTGGGCTGCCAGCCAACCGAAGAAGCTTCGATACCAGGAATCAGGAGATGGCCAAAAGAATATCTTCCTAAAATTTTTGAACCATCACGCGTGGACAGAACCATAGATGTAAGCCAGGAAGATGCTATCAGCTTTACGCGCCGACTGGCAAAGGAAGAGGGAATTTTTGCCGGGATGAGCAGTGGCGGTGCAGCTTCTGCAGCCATTCAGCTCGCTTCGGAACTTGAAAAAGGTTTGATTGTATTTATTGCCTGTGATCGCGGCGATCGCTACCTCAGCAGCGATTTGTTTGGATGATGCAAAGCCAGGAATCGCCTCTTAGTTTATCAGCAAATCAATTTCATTGAAAAGTATTGTGAGCTTAAAACCCTTGCCCGGCGACGAATCAATCTCCACAAGCCCCTTGTATAATTCTGCCCTGCTTAAAATATTATTGATACCAACTCCCTTTCTTGAAACAGATGGATCAAAACCAACTCCATCATCTGAAATGCCGATCGAAATATAATCGGCGAACTCATTAAAATCAATTTGAATAACGTTTGCTTTGGCATGCTTGAGCGTGTTGTTGATCTGTTCCTGCACTATCCTGAAAAGATTAAGCTTAAATTTTTCATTAAGCCTGTCTTCTTCGAAATTTGAACTCACGAAAATGATTTTTACGGCATGCACCTGCATAATATCTTCAATCATATCCTTCACCGATTCCACCAATCCCAATTCTCTAATCATTGGCGTGATCAGCGTTTTGGAAAGCTTCCTGATTTCATCGATGGCAGTCAGCGTGTATGTTGAAGAACTTTCGAGATAGGCTTCGCGGTTCTCACAATTCTTCCGGGCCATGTCTATGTAAAGTCGCGTTGCGCCCAGTAATTGGTTAACATTGTCATGAAGCTCGCGGCCAATCTCTGACCTTTCATCTTCCTGTGCCGAAATGATCGCATCTGTGATTTCTTTTTGCCTGAGGATCTTTTCCCGCGCCTCTTTTTCTTCTGCCTGTTTCTTAGAAGTGATGTCTCTTGAATTGGCCACGATTCCACATACAGCTTCATCATTTAAAAGGTTAATAAAGTTGGTCTCAAGCCAACGCCATTGACCAAGGGCATCCTTAAAACGATAAAAAATGAGATCGACGCTTCCCTTTATTTTCATATCTTCCAATACAGGTCTTATCCTCTGTTGATCCGCAGGATGAACAAATGAAAAAGCATTTTTTCCAATCAAGGAATCCGGAGCGTATCCAAGAATCGGCAGTGATGTTGGGCTTATATAGGTATATACCCCGTTCTCGTCGAGAATGGCAATTATATCAGAACCGCTTTGAACGAGCGACTTGAACCTTTTTTCACTTAAGAGTACTTTCTGTTCTGCTTCTTTCCGTGGTGTAATATCCTGTGTGGCGCCGATTAATCTCACCGGACTACCTTCAGCATCCCGAATCACGTAGCCCCTGTCGCGGACATAGACGTACGCATCTTCTTCGACTAACACGCGGCACTCTATCTCGAACAGGCTGAGGGTTTTCGAAAGAAAAATATTCTCAAGAGTTCCTTTCACTTTTTCCCGGTCCCCGGGATGAATGTGCAGATTTTGTTCATCAATTCCATTGATTCCCGCATTAGGCATTAGAATAATTTTCCAGGTCTCTTTGCTTCGGTAAATCTCCCCCGTCTTAACGTTCCAATCCCAAACCATGTCGTGCGTTGCCATGCTTACGAGGTTGAATCGTTCCACGATCTCTTCAATAGTTTCAAGATTCTTGTGCCTTTCAATGCTATAACTCACAGTCTTTTCCAGTACTTTTTCGTTGTAGTCTCCTTTGGTCAAAAAATCCTGTGCACCAAGTGAAAGAGCCTTCATTGAAACCGGCTGATCAGAAGAACCGGAAAGAATTACAAAAGGAACACGTGCATTGATCAGCATCAGATTCGTAAGGGATTGGAGCCCCTTGCTATCAGGCAAATAGAGATTTAGCAACACAAGGGAAAAAGTCCGCGACTGCAATAAGATCCTGGCTTCTTCGCAGGTTGAGACCACAATGACATCAGCGATATCTAATTGCGACGAGTGCAGTTGCTGCTGTAACAGGAGTTGATCTTCTACGTTGTTCTCAACTATCAACAATGAAATTTTTGTTTCCGGGGGGCGCATGTTCTAAAAATAATCTAAGGAAAGAAGTGAAATATCAAAGTAAAATTATTTTGAAGCTGTTCAATAATTTTCATTTCAGGCATCTTGCAAATGCCCTCCATGAAATGTTGGGTATCTATTTTGGCTAACAGGTTCTGCAAAAGAACTGCCTGCGTATTATAGAAGGCAGGTTTACTAAATTAATTTATTTTTCAATGAAAAAAAACGCCATAAAAATTAAATCGTTTAAAACTTAGGTAATTTTACTTCGACCGGATTTTTTATAATTTGAATAACCCCCTGGATGCAAAATATTCTACTAGTAGACGATCATGCCATTATTAGGTCAGGGCTAAAAATTTATATAGAAACAATTATCCCATTTAGCGTCATTGATGAAGCAGCCAACGGAGATGTCGCTTATGAGAAAATAAAGAACAATGAATATGACCTTGTCATAATGGACGTCAATATGCCAGGTACAGATTCGTTTGGTCTTGTCAGTAACATCATCGCCTTGAAGCCCGCTTCCAAAATATTAATGATCAGTATGAACGCGGAAAATATTTATGCCAAGAAATATTTACAGCTCGGTGCGATGGGATATATTGGAAAGGAAGCTCCGGAAGAAGAAATAAAAACTGCCATTGAAACCGTTCTCGCGAATAGACGATACACAAGCCCCTCGCTAAGCCGCTCTCTCACAGAAGATGCACTGGGCAATGTGCCGGTCAATCCTTTTGACAGGCTATCGCACCAGGAATTTAAAATAATCCAATTTTTAATCAGAGGTGAGACCGTAAGTGAGATCAGTAAAAAGCTTCATTTGCATACTTCTACTATCGGCACGCACAAATCCCGGATTTTCAAAAAGCTTAATTGCAAAAACATTGTGGACATTAACACCTTGGCAAGAGTTCACAATATTATAAATCCCAGGCAGGACTTGTAGAAAATATTCGACAACACATTCATCCGGCTACTACAGTCAACCATTTTTTAAAGCCTGATCTTTGAAGTCATAAATGTTTACGAAAACTGATTACAACAGTTTAGTAACCCCCCAAAAATATCGATCCGGACCTATGAAAATCAACAAAGTGATGGACTGGTCGGATTCATTTCAATTCAATAGTTCCGCTTTAATATCCAGTTTTCTTTAGCATTAAGGTTCGAATCCAATATCTTGTACTTTTTATTCAAAGCAATGTTGATTGTTTCCTTACTATTTAAAACCATGAACGATAGCCCCGTATTTTACGGGGCTATTTGTTTTCGCCTTGTGCTTGATTCGCAGCCCGCATTCCCGAGGTCAGATTATTGATCAAAATTTTTTTGAATACAGTTCCTCTCTTATATTTGCACTCCCAAATAAGGGAGCATAGCTCAGCTGGTTTAGAGCATCTGCCTTACAAGCAGAGGGTCCGCGGTTCGAACCCGTGTGCTCCCACCAAAACTTCGTTCAAAAGACGAAGTTTTTTTATGTGGTTTCATGAGTAAGTAAACTGATTTCACTGAATTTAAATTTCTATATATAAAATTGTTTCAAATGGCAGATTCTTACAAAGTTGGCGATCGTGTTTCCTGGAATTTTGAAGGCGGCCGCACTTCTGGTAAAATTATTAAGGTTCACCATCAGGATTTTGAGTTTAAGGGTTACACCCATCATGCTTCGAAAGACGAGCCCCAATATGAAATTAGAAGTGAGAAGACAGGCCACGTTGCTGCGCACAAGGGATCTGCACTGAGAAAACTGAAGAAGAAGAGTTAACGGTCTTTCCGTATTTGAAGATAAAATCCTGCAAGTCTATTGACAACTTAATAAAACAAAAAAAGGCGGCACAATTTATTTTATAAGTTCTTATGAAAAGACTTCTAAAAAAATTGTTGAAAACCGCCTTTGAATATTTTTTCCTTCTTAGTTCAGAATTTCAAAGTCTGCCTGCCGTTTTTCGAATCCCCCTTTAGTAACAGTATATGGTTTCCTTCCGGGTGGTGTTTGTGATTTCTCCCGGCTGCCGTTTACCTGGTTCTCTTTACTTAACTTCTTATTAAAGCCTGCTGGATATAATGCGTCCACATCGCGGAGAAGCCCCGCCAGGGTGATTTCCTGAACGCCGGAGTATCCCATGGATTTCATGAGGTTTAATGTTTCATTCAAAATTTCACCGCGGGAGTCTTCTAATGATTTTTGTGTCAAGGGTATTGTCCTATATCTAACATTGCCATTGTTTTGTCTTGTGCAGGAAGAGTGATTTTTTATTCTAACCACGCTTGACCCTAAAGCAAAAAGGCGCAGAACATCGAAAGGCGAAAAAATTTCAGAGACAGCAATGATCTTAATCTCTTCTTTGAGGCCATAAAGTTCCAGGGTTTTAGAGGCAAACAACAAAGCCTCATAAAGTCCCATACCCGTGTTGTTATTTGGGTCGAAATGAAAATTACCTTTTTTAGTACCGTCGTGAATAACTAAAAAGTCAGGAATTATCCCTGTCTTACGAAAAGCAAAACACATTCCGTGAAATTCTGTTTTATCCGAAATGCTCAGGCTGATACCAATTGGTTTTCGCCCGGAAAGTTCTCTCAGCGAATCCAAAAATATTGACATGCTATCAGCATTGCCAAATGCGGTATGACTATGATTGTACGGGGTATTACCTTCGTTCGGATATTTGTCTGAGGAAGAAAGTTCTCCCAACCTATTTTCTGTCGCAGGGCTCTTCCGTCCCGACCCAACCTGATTCAATTCCAATTCAATCATTTTTACGCCAGGGTGACGAGCGGTATCGCTGAAGGCCACGGTGCTAAATTTGGAATTATGATCGCGGCAGCCTTCATATTCGCAGTCGATTCGCCAGATAGGATTAGCAGTGATACCGTCATTAAAATTATTAGTTGCGGCATAACTTTCATTTTTACCGGTCCTTACTATTTCACTCGTTGAACTTGTTTCTATCGCGCAATCCGATGGGAGGTTTTCAAAAGAAATGATGCTTGATTGATATGGCTGCGTACAATGTTTGCTTCCCAACGTTGTAGTAAGTTCCCGCGGGTTGTGGCCGGCAGTGGCTTCAACATTGTGGTCAAGGCTTACTGTCTTTCGATCGTTTTCTTTCCTCAATGAAACTACTTTCCAATAATACACTGCAAAGACAAGTGCGGGAATCGAAAACAACAAAGCCCAATAAAATTCCGCGTTGTGGAGATAAGCGGTCGTTACAACAGAAGCATTGATAAGCACAACCATTGCGAGAACAGCGCTGCTAAAGGATAGACGATTTTGGATCTTAGACATTTGGAGGTATTTAAAACATTAATAAATTTTGACACGATGGTTGTCTGCTATTCGGTTCGAAATCTGTTTTCTCTCAACTCTGCAACTCTTTAGAAAAAGTGAAACTGATCATTGATATTTCGCACTACCATTCTTTATAAAATGTCATTGTGCAGCCTGGAGGAAAACCCTGTACCCAATTCTCTCACATAATCTCCGCCGATTGCGATATTGTAGCGAATCTATCCAGCAATTGTTAAAAGCAGATTAATATGATATTAAAAAGATATTAAATTATTTGGGCCGCACGTTTTCGGCAATAGGCAGTTGAATGAGAAAAGTAGTTCCTTTATTCACAATTGAGTTGACAGTTATTTTTCCTTTGTGAAGTTTGATGATTCGATGTGCCAGGGGCAGCCCTACGCCGAAACCGGTAATAGACTTACTGTCTTCACTCCTGTAAAACGGCTGAAAAATATTTCGAAGGTCGCTCTCAGATATGCCCTTCCCGTTATCTTCTATTACAATAAAGATCTCCTTTTCCTGCACCAGTAACTTTACTATAGCCCGGTGGTCTTGCGAATATTTACACGAGTTCGAAACAACATTTTTAATAGCTGAAAATAATAGCTCCGCGTTTCCAAAAACTACCAGTCGTTCTGCATTTTCAGGTAATTTTTCAAACTCAAGTTTTACCGAGTATTCGCCATTCATTTTGGAGATCTCGCCTGGAAGTTGCATCAGTATCTCGTCCACTCTTATAGAATTAATCTCAATTCCGCCCTTGATCCCCGGCACGGTTGCAAATTGTAATAACGTTTGTGTAAGATTTCCCAAATTGCGCACATCCTGATAAACTGATTGCATCACGCCACGATATTCTTTTGCTTCCCTGTTTCTTTGTAAAGAGACTTCCAACTGGCTTGTAATTGAAGTCAGCGGCGTGGACAATTCATGAGATGCTGATGAGATAAACCGGCGCTGCATTTCAAAGCTCTCCTGCAACCGGTCTAACAGCTCATTCAAAGTTTTGATCAGGTAATTCCATTCGTCGTTGGCATCTCCCAATTCGATTCTCTGTGCCATGTTTTGAGCAGAAATATCGTTTACATCGTCTGCAATTTTTTTGACAGGCTGTAATAATCTTTTTGAAAACCCCCACCCGGATATAAATGCAATTAAAAGAATACCCGCAAAAGAAAAATACAGAATTAGCTTTATACGCCGGAGATCGCTTCTTCCGTCCGCATCAAAAGCGGCAGCAATAATAACTACTTTGTCAGCAGCATAATAACGGGCAACGGCTTCCTTTTGGTCAACAGTAAAAAAATAAGCTGTTTTTGATTTTGCTTCATTTAATATATCACTACTGATTTGTATGGTGTCATCGGGCATATCACTGTAAGTATAAATCCTTTTATTCTGATCGCTATATGCCTGGATGCTTTCATTTGTTATTTCTGATATTGTCCTGGTGGTCGCATTTATCTTACTTATAATGGCTGAGTCAAATATTTCAGGCTGACTAAGTAAGCTTGCAGTGGTTAATGTACGGTTGGTTAAATGTGTCTTGATATTATTTAACCGGTTTATGTACGAAAAATAATAGATGATGCCACATAACAGAAAGAGCAGCAGAAACATTATAAGAGTAAACAATAAAGTTATTTTGATTCTTACATGCATCAGCGATCTTTTAAAACATAGCCCATGCCCACCTGGGTATGAATTAGTTTTTGCTCAAAATGTTTATCCACTTTGTTGCGGAGGTAACTTATATAAACGTCGATTACATTGGTATTTGTTTCAAAATCGATATCCCAAACATTAATTGCGATATCCACCCGCGACACCACCCGGTTCTTGTTTCGCAACATGTATTCGAGCAACTGAAATTCCTTAGCAGTTAGATGAATTATTTTACCATCTCTTTTTACTTCCTTGCTGTCGAGATCCATTTCAAGGTCGGCGGCCCTTAACGAATTCCCAACTGGCAAACTCTGATTCACGGTTCTTTTTAGCATTACCCGGATCTTGAGCAGAAGCTCTTTGAATTCAAATGGCTTCACCATATAATCGTCTGCTCCCGATTCGTATCCCTCGATCTTATCATTCAGAGCGCTCATCGAAGTCAACATCAACACAGGAATATGCTGGTTTTGAGCGCGGATAGCTTTGCACAGATCATATCCGTTCATTCCCGGCAGATTGATGTCGAGAATCACGAGATCAAAATTCTTTGCACAAAATAAATGATACCCCAGTTTACCGTCATAAGCAACTTCTACAGCAAATCCAATTTCGTCGAGCCCAAACTTAAGAGTGTCAGCAATTTTTTTTTCATCCTCGACTATTAATATTCTCCTCTCCATAACAATTATAAAATTTCGCTTTGTACAATGAAATTTAGTTCATTGAAGCAATATAAACCTTATCACTTTCCGAATCGGAAAGTCGAATTGTTTCTAATCAACTTTTAATGTTGCTTTAACCGGCGCCTAACACTTGTAGTTTACATTCGGGAATAAAAGCGACGCCGTTTTTCTAACCACCTATGAACAAAGAGTTGTCCATTAGATGGAGGCGCAAATTCTTAACACTTTAATATTAACAGAGATGAATGTAACCCCATCTTTCCATGCCAATACCGGAGTTAGTAAACAGATAAACTACAAACCGGGATCCCCGCATTTGAAAAGTAATGATCACGCGGGCCGCGATTCCTATGCAGAAGCACCGGCTTCATTGTACCACGCTACCTGGCAACAGCAAACAGGGCCGGCCCCGTTGAAAGTGTTTAAGTCAATTCAGCAAGATGATTTTAAGAAATGGAACATTGAATTCCTCACCGAATATCTCGTGAAAACCCACCACGCCTTTGCGAAAAAAAATGTAGATACAATCCACCGGCTTGCGCAAAAAGTGTCATACCGCCATTGTGAAAACCATCCCGAATTGTTGACGCTTATCGAAGTTATCTTTTTGTTCCAGCATGATTTACTCAATCAAATGAAAAAAGAAGAACAGACGATATTTCCATATTTTGACCAAAAAAACGGTAAGCTTCCGGACAATGAAAAAACGTTTCACCCCGCAATTCTAATTCACAGGATGAAGTGGATGAAATATGAAAATGAGAAAGCCTTAAATTATCTGAAGGTCTTTCGCCATGTCACGTATAATTTTGGCACGCCTTCTGATGCCTGTAATTCATATAAAGATTTGTTTGAAAAGCTCCGGGAATTTGAAGAGGATATGCACCTGCATATTTATTTAGAAAATGAAGTTCTCTTTCCAAGAATTGCTGGATCTCCCCGTTAAGGTGAATTCATTCATCTGGAAATGACCTGGAAATGTCTTTTATTTTTCCATCGCATAAAGAGAATTAATATGAAGCAGCATAAAATAAAAAACCTGACGGATTTCGGCCAGAGTGTTTGGCTTGATTTCTTCGATCGCGAAATTATGGACTCGGGAAAACTCGAAAAGCTCATCAGCGAGGATGGTGTTAGCGGCGTAACTTCCAACCCTTCCATATTTGAAAAAGCAATAAGCAGTAGTCCTGACTATGACAAAGACATTGTGGAGATGTCAGCAAAAAAAAGTAGTAGCGAAAAAATATTCTACTCTTTTGCGGTAAGGGATATCCAGCGGGCTGCAGATATTTTTAGACCAATATATGAAAAAACGAAAGGAAGCGATGGCTTCGTAAGTCTCGAAGTTTCACCGCGCCTGGGCCACGATACGGAAGGTACGATCAGCCAGGCGAGAGAGTTGTGGAGTGCCGTCAATCGGAAAAACGTCATGATTAAGATCCCGGCTACGGGTGAAGGTCTTGCAGCCATCCGTTCGTGCATCAGCGAGGGAATTAACGTGAACATCACACTGCTGTTCGGTCTGCCGCGATACAGAGCTGTAACGGAGGCATACCTTTCTGGTTTGGAGGATAGATTAAAATCCAATAAACCAATAGATGAAATAACTTCAGTCGCCAGTTTTTTTCTCAGCCGGATTGATGTATTAATCGATCCAATGTTGGAAGAAAAGAAGCTGGCCGATATTAAAGGAGAAGTCGCGATAGCCTCAGCTAAAAAAGCTTATCAAATGTACAAGGAGATTTTCAGCGATGCACGATTTCAACAACTTGAAGCGAAAGGCGCGAAAAAACAGCACGTTCTTTGGGCAAGTACGAGTGCCAAGGATCCTTCCTTCAGTGACGTAAAATATGTGGAAGCTTTGATCGGTAAAGAAACAATTAATACCTTGCCGTTGGAAACGATTGAGGCGTTCAACGACCATGGCGATGCAGCCGACAGGCTTAGTGATGGTCTTGATAAAGCTAATGCCGTGTTTGCAGAACTGGAAAAAAATAACATCAGCATAGATGAAATTACCCAAAAGCTGGAAGATGAAGGACTGGCAAAGTTTGAGAAAGCTTATAATGCGCTGCTAAAAACTATCGAAACTAAAACGTATAAAGAGTATGAAA
Source organism: Chitinophagales bacterium (assembly GCA_038258515.1). Lineage (GTDB taxonomy): Bacteria > Bacteroidota > Bacteroidia > Chitinophagales > Chitinophagaceae > Ginsengibacter. Next base: position 11,694 of record JBBSPT010000040.1, read on the forward strand.
GATCACTTTGAAAAACTGACTGGTGAAGAAAAAGAATTATTATACAAGGCTCCCGTACTATTATCCGTTCTCGCTTCCTGCTCTCCAACAGAAGTTCACAAAGGTCAAAAAGCCGATGCAATCAAGCTGGCCCATTTGAAAACTTTTACCGCAATGCCTGAGTTGCTTTCTTATTATGCTGAAGTGGAGAAGGAATTTGAACAACAGTTTGAGATCGCAATAGAAAAATATTGTCCTTGTGATGAAAATCAGCGAATCGAAATAAAAAAAGAACTGGCAAAGATCAACCTGGTTATAAATAAGCTTGATAAGCAATACGCAGAATACCTTCACATAAGCCTGGAGAGGTTTGCAGACCATGTGAAAAAAGCAAGGCATAGCGTTTTCCAGGATTTCATATTCCCGATTCCTCTTGAAGGATTTACTTTTTA
>JBBSPT010000041.1:0-12121 GCA_038258515.1 Chitinophagales bacterium
ATATAGATAGCGCCCGAGCTGTTAATTGCGTCAACAACAATTTTAAATTTTGCTTTCTTTATCGCGGGTACATCCACAAGTGGATAATTTACAACAGCCGAAACATGCTTATGTAAATATGAGTTATCAAAATTGTACAACCCAATCTTGTCGACTGTCGCAAATTTAAAATCCTCGCTTTCTGCGAGATCTAAAATTGCCGATCCGTCATCTGAATTCAAAAACTCTCCATCACCATTGAGAAGCTTCAAAGCATTCCATTCTTTTGGATTGTGGCTTGCAGTTAATATGATTCCGCCGGCTGCGTTCTCTTCTTTCACCGCAATCTCCACTGTAGGAGTTGTCGTGATGCCAAGATCAGTTACATTGAGGCCGCACGCAATAAGCGTGTTTGCGCAAAGATCTGAAACCATAGCGCCGCTCATGCGTCCGTCCCTGCCAATTATTACCAAATTTTTTTCGGAATTAGATTGTATCCAGTTTGCATAGGCCGCTGTGAATTTCACAATATCCAGCGGGGTTAGGTTAGTTCCCGGCTTGCCTCCAATAGTTCCCCTGATGCCGGAAATGCTTTTTATAAGTGCCACAAGTTTCCATTTTTATGCATGCAAATTAGTTAAAAAGTAAATATGTCCCGGATAACAAGAATGCACCTGATGTCAGAAAATGTTGTGACTTTTGTTTCGCACCTTTAATATTCACATTTCTTGAAAGGCAACCTCTGTAATAACAAGTACATTTGCGAAATAATTTTTTTTGAAAAATGACAAATGAGACCAACTGGTTCAAAGACTGGTTTAATTCTCCTTATTACTACCAACTTTATTTCAAACGTGATGAGGCGGAAGCCGCAAAGTTCATAACTAAATTGATTGACCACCTGCAGCCGCCGAAAGGTTCTTACATGCTTGATATCGCCTGCGGCAGGGGACGACACTCGCGAATGCTGGCGGCCATGGGCTATAGGATAACGGGCATCGATCTTTCAACCGACAGCATTTTAGAAGCGAAAAAATCCGAGTGTGACAATCTTGAATTTTTTGTGCATGATATGCGACTTCCGTTTTGGATAAATTTCTTTGACTATGCTTTCAATTTCTTTACAAGTTTTGGATATTTCAATACCCGCCGCGAGCATGACAATGCAGTAAGAACGATCGCGCAATCTTTAAAGCCGGGCGGAACATTTGTAATTGATTACCTGAATGTTCACTATGCCGAAGATCATCTCGTCCACAAATCGGATTTAGAAATTGACGGTGTGAATTATCATCTTACGAAATGGTTTGATGAAACTCATTTTTTTAAAAAGATAGTTATTGAAGATGAGAAACAGTCCATGCCTCTTGAACATATAGAAAAGGTCGCGAAATTCACGCTGGGAGATTTTACTGATATGCTCTCTTACCAGGGGTTGCAAATACAGGATGTTTTTGGGGACTACAAATTCAACGACTATGATGTAAAAAATTCTCCTCGTATGGTGATTATTGCCCGGAAAAACTTTCCTGGTTTAACCGCGGTCACCCCGTAGATTTTATTTGTAAAGTTTAAATATTAGTCAAAAAAGAAAGGACAAAGTAGATTGGAGCCTGCACCAATTTCAAAGCAGAGATCAGGTTGAAAAGAAGAATTTGCGGAGAGAGAGGGATTCGAACCCCCGGAGGTGTAACCCTCAACGGTTTTCAAGACCGCCGCATTAGACCGCTCTGCCATCTCTCCGGCGCAAAAATAACATTGCAAAAGAGTTCTTCCAAAATTTGTTTCACAGTGAGAGAGAAGGAAATAGTATGCAATGACAGCTCCTGTACCCGCTGGACTTTTCTTAATTACAGCTGGGAAAATTTCAGCCACGGAAGGTCTTCAATTTATCAGAAATCCTTTGAATACTTTTTTTTTATTCAAAAACCTGGTTGAAGATGATATCAAAGACGTCAACGGCGGTTATGGTATTTTTTTGCAACAGCTTCGGAGTGATGATTACCGGTTGAAACGCTTTGGGCACACTCACTTTCCCATGTGAACCTTTGATTAAATTGGCATCGAGCGGAATCACGTCCATTACATAGCGAAAACCAAGTTTTTTTCGAAGGAGTTTATAACCGGCACGTGCCTTTGATGTCATAAACATTTCAACCGGATCATAACCGGGTTTTTTATGAATATCGACACACCTTGCATAATCCGGAGCCTTTGCATCATCCATCCAGAAATAATAAGCGAACCAACTATCCGCATCAGCCATCAACACAAAATCACCGCTTCGTTCATGATCGATATGATAGGACGATTGTTCGTCGTGTTCAAGAATCAAACCCAAGCCCGGAATTTTCTGCAGTAAGCCTTTTACCTGGTGTGTGACTGACTCATCATTGATATAAACATGGGCAACCTGGTGATCCGCTACAGCAAAGGCTTTCGATGCTCCCGCATCAAGCAATTCAAGTCCACGTTCAATTCTTACCTGCAGCAAACCCGCGTCTCTCAGAATGCGATTTATGTATATTGGTTTGCTCACAGGCCCAATTCCATATTCGGAAAGGATGATGATTTTTGAATTTTTCTTTTCATAAAATACAACAAGCTTTTCAATCACTTTGTCAATTTCAAGCAACTCCTGTTTTATTGATGAAATGTCAGGACCGAATTTTTGAAGACAATAATCGAGATGCGGAAGGTAGATCAATGTGAGTGTAGGATTGTGCAGGTCATCGGTTAGCATAGAAGCGTCCGCAATCCATTGACTCGACTTGATGTTTGCCCCCGGACCCCAAAATTGAAACAAAGGAAATTGTCCGAGTTGCTTTTGCAACTCGTCCCTCAATTCCGGTGGAGATGAATAACAGTCCGGCATTTTTCGCCCGTCGGCAAGATATTGCGGACGCGGCGTTACCGAATAGTCTGCCGACGAATACATGTTATACCACCAAAACATTTGGGAACAGGTAAAGGAGGAATCTTTTTGTTTTGCTTTGTCCCAGATTTTTTCGGCCTCCACCAGTTTGTTCGATTGTTTCCAAAACTTGATTTCACAATCTTTCCTGTCGTACCAACCATTGCCAACGATGCCATGTTCCGATGGCCATTTTCCTGTGAGGTAGGTTGATTGAACGGCGGTTGTGACAGCAGGTAACATCGGTTCAATTAAAGCCAGGTTATTTTTTGAAATATAAGTTTTCAAAAAAGGCATTTCATCTGTTAGCGACGAGGAAAGCCCCACAACATCTATAACAACTGTTTTATTCATATAATAATAGGAAAGGATTATTTAGTCTGCAGATAGGGAAGAACCCATTTCAATTCCCGCACAATCGATTGCTGAATTGGCAATTTGAGCGAAGGTGGCAACACATCCCAGGTGTAAGTTTCCACTTCCAGGTGATTGGAAAACTTCTTTTCTTTTTGAATTTGGAGCACGTTCGCAATATCACTTTGCGTTGATTGCAATGCTCCAAAATTTTCTGCAAAAACAGGTACATGAAAATGAGCCCGCCATTCTCTCACCTGGCTATTGTTGAAATCTTCAAGAGCTTCAGGAAGATCAGGGTATCTTATAAAACTGCCATCAACTTTTTTCGCTACTACCTGGTGCAGGTAAACAGGTTCATTGAATTTCGCAAATCCTTCACGAACTTCTTTAGATAATACAGCACCCTGGTTCATCATCCCTTTCAATGCCGCACTGATTTGGATCTTGCCAATCTTTATACCTGCACTTCTTAGCGATTCAGCAATACCTTCATGATCTTCATATCCTATTGCAAAATGGCAGACGTCATAACATAGCTGCATATGTTCCCTCAACAAATCTTCTGCCGCGGAAATAGAAACATTAAATTTAGAGGCAATGGTTTTGGCACCTTTTGGGAGTAAATCATTCTGATACCATTGAATAAATTCTTCTCCTGTTTCGAGCATCCCATCGGGCTCGGGTTCAATATCCAGGTGCAGTAATTTTCCACTTGTGTTATTGATTTCAATGAGTCTTTCTGCAACTGATATAATATTTGCTGTGGCTGTTCCTTTGGCATCTTCAAGTTGATCTTCATTTTTATACCAAAGCTTATAGCCTAACGGCGAGGTGGAAACGCCTCCGTCCATACCGGGTGGGAGGAGTTCTTTCAATATTTCAAACAGCCTGATCGTATAATCAACTCTGTCCCGTGTTGTCCAGTCGGGCGTATGTACCAGGTCTTTCACTCTCGTCTTATGAAAACTGCCATACGGAAATCCATTGATTGTAAAAACGTAGGCATTATTTTCATGAAGCCAGTCTTTGAAAGCTTTAAGATTTTCCCGCCCGATCAGCTCTTTGCTTGCAATATTCGCCAGCCTTAAACCCAGGCCCATCGGCGATGAGGGAGCTAATTCACTTTTTATTCCCGGAAAATTATTTTTTATTTCATTAAAATGATCCTGCCAATTTTCGCCAGGATGGATGTTAGTGCAATACGTGAAATGCCCGCAATCGGTTAGCATAATTCGTCTAAGATTTTAGAGTTTGGGATGTAGCGTAGGCACTTAAGTGCACTGAAGCTTCTGCCATCAAGATGTTGTCTATTTCATTCACCTCTTCTCCTTTCCCAATATCTTTCAACAACATAATTGTTAAACGGCCACCAAGGTGTTCCCTGAATTCGTTCAGTCCCCTTAAAATACTATTGTCTTTACTAACTTGCATAAATGGATGTGTAATCTCAAATTGCAACTTTTGTAACAGGCTGATAATTCTTTCTGCTTTTTCCAATTCCAACTTTCCTGCCAGGGATGAGTAAATAGTATCTAAGGCAATTCCCATTATAACCGCCTCGCCATGCAATACTTCAAAATTGGTGAGCTGCTCAAGTTTGTGAGCGCTCCAATGTCCAAAGTCGAGAGGGCGCGACGAACCCATTTCAAATGGATCTCCTCCTGCAATGTGCTGCAGATGCAACGCTGCGCACCGTCTTACCAGATAATTCATGTCGTTAAGGTCGCGCGACACGAGAGAGCCGGCATGCTTTTCGATCCATGCAAAAAAATCCCGATCCTTAATCAATGCAACCTTTATGGCTTCAGCAATTCCGGAACGCCAATCGCGATCGGAAAGTGTTAAAAGAAATTGATCATCATTGAAAACGGCTACAGGCGGAGCGAATGAGCCAAGGAAGTTTTTTTTGTTGAAATAATTGATCCCATTCTTAACCCCAATGCCGGAATCGTTCTGCGACAAAGTTGTTGTAGGAATTCTTATATGCCGGATACCTCTATGGGTTACAGCAGCAGCATAACCTGCGACATCAAGCAAAGCGCCGCCGCCGATGGCAGCTACATAAGAATGACGATCGATATTATAAATGTTTACCGCGTTCACTATTTTATCAAAAACTGAAAGTTCATTTTTAGCAGACTCTCCTCCGGGTGCAACGAGCGGCTCACCAATCAATTGTACTGTAGTAAACTTTTGAAAATAGACGGCAATTTTATCGGAAAGATCGGGTTGAGCTTTCTGCACATTCTCATCGATCACAAAAAATATTTTTTGGAGTGGCCCAGTATTTTTTTCGATTAAAAAATCAGCCAAAACTTCGTTTGACAAATCGAAGAGGTCCGAAGTAAAATAAACCTTGTAATTATACCGCACACTAAATTCCTGCTCTATAAAATCCATAATTATATTTTTAGGCTGATGTTTCATTTTTTTGATCAGCCGATCATGTCACGGCAAATTTCTTTGCGAGGTATAAAGATAGCGGCAATAAAAATACAATGATTAACGCTACCCATGGAGCGCCGAACGCGGCAGCCCACGAGGCATTGAGAAAAATGATCGCAATGACTCCCGCTTTCACAGCTTTTCCTATATTCTTCCCGGCTGGCGCAGCGATGGCCTTTAATAACGGATGAAAAATCATCCATGCGAACGCTAGGAGGAAAATTAGAGAAAGCCATAGGTTACTTTCCCAGGCCGAAATAATTATTAACGCAGTAATAACAAGAAGGTACAGGAATGACGCAAAATACAATGAACTCCGTTTTCCGCCGTGAACTTCTCCGCGGCTTACCATAGTGATTGCCGCAATATATATAATTGGAACAACAGCAAGGTAAAAGTGGGCAGAGAGCTGAAACGCAATAATACTTATGCCCAATAAAAGATTCAGTCCACGACAGAGTCCCATATTCAAAGGGCCGAGAAGAGAATGATGTTTTCCCCATTTGTCATATACAATCGCAAAAAGAGCTATGCCCAATGCGATAAACCCCGAATACATGTTTACAAAAAATGCAGCTAAAATTCCTAAGAATAACAAAGACATTGCAAGGATAGTAGCTTCCTTCGTGGAAATAATACCGCTGGGAATCGGGCGTTCGGGCCGTTCAATCCGGTCCAGGTCAGCATCAAAAACATCATTGAAAACAACACCTCCGCCGTACAAACATTTGGTGGAACCGATCAACAATATGACTGGCAAAATCTGCTCAGTGAAAGTAAAAGTTCCTGAAAAAAAACCAGCAATGGCGATGCCAGCAAGTACATCTGCTACCGAGGTAACAATATTAGCCGGCCTCATCAATTTTAAAAAAGCAATTCCTTTTCTCAAAAAAAAATCTTTACCGGATGATAATTGAAGAAGAGTCAACACGTGGTTGCTGGCCACCACGCAGCACTGTGTTACCTTCAAATTTTTCGGACTGATCTACACCGGCGACTCTATGGAAGTCACTTTCATTCAACTGCCCACTCTGTCCAAACGCTGTGATTGCATTTTTGTAGGTAACCATTTTAATGTCCTCATCACTGATACCACTAATTTTCATGACAGCCGCTGTTTTTGGAACTGCAAGCGGGTCACTGATCCCCCAATCGGCTGCCGAATTGATCATGATGCGTTCTGTCCCATATGTTTTTATGAGGTCGGCCATCCGCTCATTACCCATTTTTGTAAAAGGATAAATTGTGAATGCAGCCCAAAAACCCCTGTCCAGCACTTCTTTCACTGTCTCTTCATTATTATGATCCACGATCACCTTGTATGGATCAAGACCCTCATCAATCGCGATGTCCATGCTGCGGGTTGTGCCCTTTTTTTTATCGCGATGCGGAGTGTGTATTTGTACCGGCAATCCTGCTTCCTTCGCCAACGCCAACTGAAGGCGGTAATATTTTTCCTCGAGTGTTGTCTGATCATCGAAGCCGATTTCTCCGACCCCGACCACTCCTTCCTTACAAATAAATAACGGAAGAATCTCCATAACTTCATCGGCGAGCCGCTGATTGTTTGCCTCTCTCGAGTTCAGCCCGATCGTACAATAATGTTTTATTCCAAATTGCGAAGACCTGAAACGCTCCCACCCGATGAGACTGCTATAATAATCTCTGAAAGTATCGAGTCCTGTACGTGGCTGGCCGAGCCAAAAGGCAGGTTCGATCAGACCGACGATACCGGCATCCGCCATCGCCTGGTAGTCATCGGTAGTGCGGCTGGTCATGTGAACGTGGGGATCAAAAAATTTCATGCCGCTAATATTTTCCAGCCCTGCGGAAAGCTTTTCTTTGGGCAGGTTCATTCTTTCTATTACAGAATCTTTAGAGCACATAGTCCTTCAGTTTTTGCATGTGGCAATAATCGAAACAGCCGTTTTGCTTTGGCTTAATCCAAAAATGGATTTATTAAATATTTCCACGTTAAGGTTTCACGTCTATCCATTTCAGTTTTTTATTATCAATATCATTTTTCAACTCCGGCGACGCATCCAACAATCGGTGAGCCGGTTCAAAACTGCTTTGCGTCAGGCTCAGGGCAGCAGCGTTTCTCGAATGTTCGTCATCTGAATGGAAGACTTTTTTTAGATCTTCAAAATTCCTTTCATCAATAAATGGACCTACTAATCTCCAGAGCTGGTTATTTACATGCCTGTCTGCGGCCCATCTTTCATGTGCATAATCTACAAGCGTTGAGGCTAAATGCTCATTAGCCCTTTCATCAATTCCAATGATTCTATTTGGGTCTTTCGCCGTAAAAAAAGCTTTTAACACTAATTGATTCCATGCCGCCTCATCCAGATATTCGGAGGGATAAGGATTCTCATACATGATCGCATCCAACACTACGCCCATATTACTCCTCACTCCTTCAGCGCAACGATCTATCCAAAATTTTGGGAAAGCAAGTACCGACAACGATGCATAAAGGTCTGCAAGTTCATTCATTTCGGCATTGGCAAACAGCGTTTCAATTTTCCCGCAGTAATTGTCTTTTTCTTCAGCGCTGACATGCAATAGAAGCCAGGTTCTGCACAACCGGTGCAGCGGCCATTTATCAACGGAAAATCCTGATCGAATCATTTCCAATTCGTCGCGTTGCAACTCATCTTGCCGGATGATTGCGCTGCCCGTTTTTCTAGGAAGTAATGAAAATGAAAGATTGAGATTTGATGCTCCATCCTCTGATGAAACGAGGGCTGCGTTCTTTCCAAGCCACTCATATTCTTCGTCTCCCAGGTGTTGTTTCATTTCGGATGACAAAACGCCCTTCAGTCCATTGAAATCGTAGTTATACATTAGATCTTCCACAGTAAGATTTGTTTTTTCAGGCGAAAAAATAATTTATAGCCAAAGCTCCGGTCACAATAAGCAAACCAAAAAATTCTCTCGTTTGCTCGATATAGGGCTTAGTCGCCTGCATGCTTTGCACTAAACTTTCCCGTTGATATTTCGTTATCCAATCACGCACTCCGTCTTTTGCAAAAAACAATACAAGGGCATAAATAAGATAAAAGCCAATAGCAACGAGATAGCCTGCAGGATAGTATTTTTGAAATACAGCCAGCCCGCAGAAAACAGAGCCCACCATATAAATTGGAACCCAAAGCCAGGAATCTTTGTCATTCAAATTAACATAGGCAAAAGCGGCAAACGCAAGACAGAAAACGACATCCAAAATGATTAAAAACATATAATTGCTAATTGAGAACGAAGTTATTGAAACTCATGCTAATTGTGTTACCTTAAAATTTAATTAACCCTAATTACAAAATCATTTTGCACTGGTTGTTTACGTACATTCGTCCGTGTAAAAAATTATTCATCCTATGCCATTTAAATTTAACCTGCCGTCCGGGATATTTCAATTCCTCCTGCTTTTGTCATTATTCCTGGCTAACTCAACTGTGTCGTACGGGCAAGATCCGGAAGAGCTGAGGTTGAAAGATTTCAGGCCTGTTTCCATTTATCAGATCCCCATCACCAAGGTTGAGAAGGCCAAATTTCCTGCAATGGATTTTCATTCCCATGATTTTGCAAAGTCTGATGCTGATGTAAAAAATTGGATCAAAACGATGAATGAAGCAGGCATCGCAAAATCCATGATCCTCACTTATTCCACAGGAAAGCGGTTTGATTCAATAGTTGAGAAATATGCGCCATACAACGATAAATTCGAAGTCTGGTGCGGCTTTGATTATACAGGGAACGATCAGTCGGGATGGGCAAAACGTGCGGTGGCCGAGTTGGAACGCTGCCATAAGAAAGGTGCAATTGGTGTGGGTGAACTTGGCGATAAGGGTCTTGGCGAACTTTACTCCCGGCCTACGCCCGGATATGGAATTCATATTGATGATCCAAAAATGAAACCATTGATTGAGAAGTGCGGCGAGCTGAAAATGCCTATCAGCATTCATATTTCTGAAGACGCATGGATGTATGAAAAACCTGATCTCCATAATGACGGACTGATGAATGCTGCTGAATGGAATGTCGATCAATCAAAACCAGGTCTGATCGGTCATGATGCGTTACTTGCCACTTTAGAGCACGCAGTTAGAGACAATCCAAAGACGACTTTCATCGCCTGCCATCTCGCAAACAGGTGTGCAGACCTGAACACACTCGGAAAGCTGTTAGATAAATATCCTAACCTGTATGCAGACATTGCCGCCCGTTACGGCGAAATTGCACCCATCCCGCGCTTCGTCCATGATTTCCTTGAGAAATATTCAGACCGCATCGTGTATGGAACAGACATGGGTCCGGAAAAAGATATGTATGAAACTACCTTCAGGATACTCGAATCATCTGACGAACATTTTTATGAAATTGAGAGATTTGGATATCATTGGCCATTGAATGGCTTATACCTGACCGATGCCACGCTGGAAAAAATCTATAACAAAAACGGAAAAAAAATATTGGGACGTTAAAAGCCCGTATCGATTGATTTTCAGATTAGCGAATGTCGGTTTGGAACGGTCTTAATTTCCCAGCTCTTTTAGGGCAATGTAGCTCATCAAACCGATGCTTGTTTCAAGAGCCGATTCATCAATATTAAAGGTCGAGGTGTGTAAACTGGAAACGATTCCTTCCTCCTCATTGCGTACTCCCAGTAGATAAAAACACGAATCAACTGTTTGTGAATAATAGGCAAAATCTTCCGCGGCCATCCATATATCGACTGCCTCGACATTTTCTTTGCCGATATATTCTTCCGCAAATCCGGCTACACGATCTGTAAGTTTTTCTGCATTTATCAAAAATGGATAACCGGTGACGATTTTGAAGTCACACCTTCCGCCCATACTTTCGGCAATGCTGTTTGCAATTTTCTTCATGCGAACGTGCGCCTCACTGCGCCAGGTTTCATCCAGGGTTCTGAAAGTCCCTTCCAAATAAACCTGGTCAGGAATCACATTGATGGCTCCATTTGCAACTACCTTTCCAAATGATAATACTGTCGGCATAATGGGATTGGCGACCCTGCTGACGAGCTGTTGAAGAGCAACAAGAAGTTGGGCCGTAATGATTACCGGATCAACATTCTGATGGGGTTGCGCCGCATGTCCTCCCTTACCATGAACCGTTACAAATATTTCATCTGTTGAAGCCATAAATTTTCCTTTGCGAATTCCAATCTTTCCTGCTTTTATATTGGGTGAAACATGTTGTCCGATCACAGCTTTTGGCGAAGGATTTTTCAGCACTCCATCCTCTATCATTTTGATTGCACCACCGGGAACTGTTTCTTCTGCCGGCTGAAATATTAACTTCACTGTTCCTCCAAAGTCTGATCTTAACTTCTGAAGAATTGAAGCCACACCGAGCAAGGAAGACATGTGTACGTCATGGCCGCAGGCATGCATCACTCCATCATTTTGTGAACTATAATCCACTTCGTTGGATTCAGTGATGGGCAAGGCGTCCATATCTGCCCTGAGCGCAATCACATTTTCAGAAGGCAACTTGCCTTTAATCAAACCTACCACGCCCGTGTCAGCCATTTCTTTCCATTCAATATTCATTTCATCAAGGCGTTCTTTTATGAAACGGGAAGTTTCATTTTCCTTAAAAGATAACTCAGGATGTGCATGGAGATGTTTTCGATGTTGCAAACTTTCCGGCACAGTATCATTCGCATATTGTTTTATCTTCTCCCTAAGTGAGTTCTTCTCCAACAGATCAACATTTTCGGATTCAGTATAGGTTTCGTCCATTTAAAAATTTTGGATAAATATAGTAAGTGTGAAAGTGGCTGATAAAATATCATTTCATCTTTTTGTCTTCATCAATAATTCTTTTGGCGTGACTTCATTTGACAAAAGCCATTCAAACAGTTCCCATCGTTTAGATGGATTACTTTCTGTGCCTCCATTGCTTTCAATATAATTTTTAACTATTTCCAGGCCAAACGTATAATTGATTATATAGCTCTGGTATTTTTTTATAAAGGAAAGGGAACGATCCACATCTTTTTCTTCAGTGAGGCCGTATTCGATCAACCAGCGCCGCGCTGTTGCGTCATTCATTTTTTTGTTTAATAATCTTCTACAGATTTCAATGCGAACGTCAGACAATTTACTCTTAATCTTCAGCGCCTCGAAATAGGTCGTCAGCCCTGTAGTGTCCAAACCTGCCAATGGCAACAATTGCTCTTTTATGAACCTCAATTTTTCGGACATCGGATAAGCCACTTCAATTCCATAATTAGCACTGCCTTCCGCGATCAGTGACTGTGGAGAGAACAGCGGATAAATAGAAATTTCCGTCCAGCCTTTCTCGTTGTATAGATTTTTCTCTAAAAGAATATTGTAAACATGGTGACCCGGATAACCCTCATGACTTGCGAGGTCTATTACGCCGTTTACA
>JBBSPT010000042.1:0-12011 GCA_038258515.1 Chitinophagales bacterium
GCTGTACTAATACCTGTTTACCCAACTATTGCGGAAAATGAACTTGAATTTATTCTGCGCGATTCCGCAGTAAAGATGATTGTTGTAAACGACCAAAATCTTTTTGACAAAGTAAATGGGATAAAAGAGAACCTGCCGGAGCTCAAAGAAATATATTCATTCGATAAAGTGAGCGGGGTAAAACATTGGAGAGAAATTTTATCATTATCCAGTGACGAACTTATCCGGGAGGTACAAAACATATCCGCCAAGATAAAATATGAAGACCTGGCCACGATTATCTACACTTCCGGCACCACCGGGAAACCAAAAGGCGTAATGCTTTCGCACCAGAATATCCTTAGTAATGTAATAGACAGCACTCCTTATTTTCCACCGGGCGAAAACATGAAGGCCCTGAGCTTTCTACCGCTTAATCATATTTTCGAACGGATGGTTACCTATCTCTATCTTTTTCTTGGAACGTCGATATATTACGCGGAGTCACTCGAGAAGATCGGTGACAACGTAAAGGAAATACAGCCGGATATGTTTACAACTGTTCCCCGGCTTCTTGAAAAAGTGTATGATAAAATAATAGAGAAAGGAAAGGAGCTTACCGGGATAAAAAGAAAACTGTTCTTCTGGGCACATGGTCTCGCTGAAAAATTCGAGATCAATAAGAACCAGGGCACTTTTTATAATATGCAAATGGCAGTGGCAGACCGGCTGATCTTTAAGAAATGGAGAGAAGCTCTTGGCGATCGGATCAAATGTATCGTCAGTGGCGGCGCGGCTTGCCAGGTAAGATTGATCAGAATTTTCACTGCAGCCGGCATCCCGATAATGGAAGGCTATGGATTAACAGAAACATCACCAGTCATCAGTGTAAATAGGTATCAGGAGGAAGGCAGGATGTTTGGCACCGTAGGACCATTGATCTCAAACGTGGAAGTGAAGATTGCGGAAGATGGAGAAATTTTATGTAAAGGCCCGAATGTTATGATGGGGTACTATAAAAGTCCCGGAGAGACTGCGGAGGTGATGAAAGATGGCTGGTTTAAAACAGGCGATATTGGAACATTTATCGACAACAGGTTTTTAAAAATAACCGATCGTAAAAAAGAAATGTTCAAGACCAGTGGTGGGAAATACGTTGCGCCGGTTGCTATTGAAAATAAGCTAAAGGAATCGCGCTTCATAGAAAATCTCATGGTGACAGGAGCCGATGAAAAATATGTAGGCGCATTAATTACACCCTCATTTGAAGTTTTGAAAAAATGGTGTGCTCAAAGAAATATATCTGCGAAAAATAATCGGGAGATAATTGAAAATGCAGAAGTGCAAAGTTTATTCACGAAGGAAGTGGACACTTTCAACAAGCAATTCAATCATGTAGAGCAAATAAAAAAGTTTGAACTTCTTCCAAATGAATGGAGCATAGAAACAGGAGAAATGACACCAAAGCTAAGCCTCAGAAGGAAAATAATTATGCAGAAATACCAGGAGAATATAAGGAAAATCTATGAGTAAAAATAAATCAGGACTCAACTTCTTCTACGGGAATTTGTTTTAAAAAATCATCATAGCCGTCATCGCCATGATCACTGTAAGCTCCATAGGCGTCCATCGTGTAGCCAATTAACCCATCATTTGCCTCGATCAAATATATCACTGAATTATCGCCGGGATTTGAGTCTCCTTCGAAACGGTAGGTTTTAATTATTTTTAGATCCTGCGGAGTGTAATACTTTTTATTTCCTGGAGTAAAGCCTTCAGGAGTCATCCTGAATTCTTTATCCTGCTTTTTCACCCTTAGCTTTTCAAGCACGCTGGTAATGGTGGTCATTTCCGTTTTATCATCAAGCATAAAAGAATATTTTATTTTAGGGATGAGAAAAAGTGCAAATTCTATACCTTTTTTCCACAGCTAAAAAAGCGGTAATAGGAATCTCGAATAAAACCTACAAGGACTGGTAAATTTTGATCTTATTGTAGAGCGTTTTCCGATCGATCTTTAAGATCTCTGCAGCCCGCGTCTTATTAAAGTTAACTTCCTTGAGTACATTCATAATTGTATCATATTCCGCCTTGGCGGCTGCATCCTTCAAATCAATCTCTTTGAAATTACCAGACTTTTCAAAAGAGGAAGAGATTTCAATTTCGGGAATGGTATTATCCTGTATGGCGGAATTTGTTATTTCCCAGGGCAGCACTTTAGAGTTAACTTTTCCGGAAGGCGTGAGCAGCACTGCCCGGCGCACAACATTTCTGAACTCCCTCAAATTTCCGGGCCAGTTATAATTCTCAAACATCTCCATTACATCGTCCTCGTAGCCTTCAATGTTTTTGTTCAGCTCCAGGTTTGTCTTATCCAGGAAGAAATCGGCGAATAGTGGAATATCTGCCCTCCGCTCCCGCAGGGGAGGAAGGTTGATCGAAAATTCATTGAACCGGTGGTACAGATCCTCCCTGAATTTTCCGCGGCGATAAGCTTCCTGCAAGTTTTCGTTAGAAGCTACAATGATCCTTACGTCCACATCCATTTCCTTATTTCCCCCTACCCTTTTAAATTTTCTTTCCTGGATCACTCTCAGCAAAGAAGCCTGTACTTCGGGGGAAAGATTTACAACTTCATCAAGAAACAACGTGCCGCCGTTGGCCAATTCAAAATGTCCTTCTTTATCAGTAATTGCTCCTGTGAAGGCTCCTTTCACATGGCCGAACAATTCGCTTCCTGCAAGTTCTTTACTCAGCGTACCGCAATCCATTGCCACAAAAGGTTTGTTTCGTCTATCACTTGTCTCATGAATTGTTTTAGCTATCACCTCTTTCCCGGTTCCGCTCTCACCATACAGGATAATGCTGTAATTCGTTTTGGCAACAATGTCTATCTGCTTATAAACTCTTGCCGTTTCTCCATCCTGGCCAACGAGAAATTCCTTATTGGCAGAGGTAGAATATTGACGTTTGTTTTTTTGAACATGCGCTGCAACAGAGGGTGTAATTGGCTCTTTAGAAGGAGCTGCCAATGCTTTTTCTATTACATTGGTCACTTCGTCGGGTATAAGTGGCTTCGTGATATAATCGAACGCACCCAATTTGATTACGTCCACAGCTGTTTTGATATCTGAATATCCTGTGATTATTATAACAATAGTTTTCTGCTTAGCCTCTTTTATTTTCAGAAGTACATCTTTACCATCTTTATCGCCGAGCCTGAAATCACATAGCACGATGTCGAAATGTTCTTCATTGAATTTCGCCAGACCTTTAGCGGCATTGTGCGCCACACCGGTCTCGTATCCCTTTTTATTCAGGAAACGACTCAATAATGTGCACATATCCAAGTCATCGTCTATAATGAGTATTTTTTTCTGCATATGTATCTAAGAGATTAAGAGCAAAGTTAATTTAATTCTCTATTCTTTAAATGAGATTGCCTCACATGTTTTTCTTCTGTTATAATCCATTCTGCAAAGTCATTGGGCCGTATTTTAGTTCCGTACAAATTAGCATGCACCTTAGTAAATTCAGCGCCCAGGTAGAGGATGATGGCGCTGTAATAAACCCAAACCATAATGACAATTATTGACCCGGCAGCTCCATACAAGGTCGTCAGATTGCTCTTTCCGAGATAGAATCCGATTCCCAGTTTACCCAATGTAAAAAATATTGCTGTGATCACCCCTCCAAACATCACATCTTTCCACCTAATCTTTGCATCGGGCAATACCTTGAACATCAATGAAAATAAAAATGCAGATAGCCCAAATGAAAGAATAGCTTCCGCCGTTACGACGAAATATATACTGAAATGCCTGATATAATTCCCTAAAAAATGTCCAAATGCGGATACCAGGGCGTTCAATACGAGGGATACAATCATAATAAAACCGATGCATACGATCAGCGAAAATGACAGTAGCCGGGTGATAACTAACTTCCACCAGGTTCTCCTGGCTTTAATTTTCAAACCCCAAATCTTATTTAAAGAATCCTGGACCTCTCCAAAAATTGTGGTGGCTCCAACCAGTAAAATCACGATACTGAAAGTAGTTGCAAAAAAATTGTTTCCGGATAGATGGATGTTCCTGATTGTGTCCTGTATCTGAAGCGCAGCATCGCTACCGACCAAACCTTCGATCTGATCATACAGTTCTCCCTGTGCGGCCTCCTTTCCAAAAAAAACGCCCGACAGTTTTGAAATAATAATCAACAGGGGAGCAATGGAAAATACTGTGTAGTACGCCAGCGATGCACTGTACTTGGGAATGTTATCCGCTGAGAATTCTTTTATCACAGCTTTTATATATCTAAAAATGGAGATTAACTGTCTTTTCATTTCTACAAAATCGATCTAAGGACAACAGTTAAAGTTAGAAACATAATACACTTTAAAAAAATATGAAGTTGAATGACGAAAATATAACCCCCTCTCACTATCACAAGGTTAATTGAGTAATTATTTAAAAAGATTCTGTACGATGACCTGCTTTTCATCTCAGTTCGTGGAGCAATTTCCACATAAAAGTCTGAATTTATGATCAAAATGCCCGAATTTAAAATCGATGGATTGCAAAAACGCCCACATTCATACCTAAAAGCTTTTTGGCAAAGTTTTATATAAGATAAGCATAGTGTCAATTTAATTTTTTAACCTTAAATCAAACAACATGGGCAGCATTTTGTATGTTATTGTCGTAATTCTCGTAATTATTTGGGCAATAAGTTTTCTAGGCGGTTTCTATACCGGTGGACTAATCCATCTTTTATTAGTAATTGCAGTGATAGTACTTATCGTGAAGCTGGTCAACAGGGCCTGATTTACATTTTTTAACCTATAAATTTTAATCATGGAAAGCTGGAAATCCAAATTGAAAGGAAACTGGAACGAAACAAAAGGAAAAATGAAACAGGCATACGGAGATCTTACCGATGATGATCTTACTTATGAAGAAGGAAAAGACGACGAATTCCTGGGAAAGCTCCAAAAAAAGATCGGTAAGACGAAGGATGAAGTAAAATCGTGGATTGATAAATTGTAGTTACTTTTCGTTATTAAAAAAACACCTACCCTCATTCATTTTTTGTTTGGGGGTTTTTTAATAAAGAGCGGAGGAAAATAAATGCGGGCGGAAGAACTTCGATCCTCCGGAACAGGATATCTCGGTCATACGTTTCTTTCTATTACAGAGGCTGCCATACTTTTGATCTTATTGCCTATTTACGCTTTTCTCCTGTTGTTTTACCGGAACCTTATAAAACGGTTTTTATTTGCAGTCTTCAAGCACGAATTTAGTCCCAGCGTAAATAATGTGCTGTCGGAAACGCAGGTAATGGTGAGAAGCTATATTCTCGGACTTCTAATTGAAATGATAATTGTGGCAGCGGCAAATTCCATCGGCCTGCTGATACTTGGTATTAAATACGCCATATTTTTTGGTGTGCTTGCGGCAGTGTTAAATATTATTCCTTACATCGGAATGTTCACGGCCACTTTGCTGACGGTGATCATCACTGTAACCACGTCAGACAATACCAGTGATCTTGTTTGGATCATAATTATTTTTTACGGAATACATATTATTGATGTGAATTTTCTGATGCCACGCATTGTCGCTTCCCGGCTACGGATAAATGCGCTGATATCAATTTTCGGTGTCATCATAGGAGGTGCGCTTACCGGTATTTCGGGCTTTTTCTTTCTATACCGGCTATCGCATTTATTAAAATACTTTGTGATGAAATTGAAAGTCTGAAGCCCTGGGGCATCTTGTTAGGTGATGACGTTAGCTATCAAAATGAATCAAAGCTCAGAAAGACTTTCTCCAGGTTGTCAAGCCGGAAAATGAATTTTACAGGTAAAAAAAGAAAGATAAATCCTGATCCCTGCATTAGCTATTCGCATTCCCACCACGATAATCAAATGATATGATGAAGGATGTTCCAACTCCAGGCTCGCTCTCCGCAGCTATGCTTGCGTTGTGGCTTAGAATGATATTCTGGGTATTCGTGAGGCCAAGGCCATGGCCCTTCTCCTTTGTTGTGAAATAAGGTTCGAAGAGGCGTCCTACATCTGCCCTACTCATTCCTTTTCCATTGTCGGTAATTTTGACGACGCACCGGTTTTTTACATTCTCTGTAGTTATTGATAATGTGCCACCCGGCTCCATAGCTTCTATCGCGTTTACAATGATGTTTAGAAACGCGATACTTATTTTTTCTTCATTCACAAGAATACCGCAAATATCAGCGTCATATTCTTTCACCACTTTTATTTGATTCAATTCTATCCGGTCCTGTGCGAACTCGAGACTTTTATCAAGCACTTCGTTGATACTTGCTTTTGTGAATTGCAATTCAGTTGTTCTCGTAGAATTTAGTAGGTTACTGATCAATTCGTTTATTCTTGTCGTATTGCGGGTTATCATTTCAAACAACATTGAAGTGTCCTCGCTCACGTCCACTTCAGATCGCAGATGTTCTACTGCAAGGTTGATGTTTGTCAATGGATTTCTCACCTCATGAGCGATCGTCCTGGAAATGCGCCCGGTCACTGCAAACTTTTCGATGTTTCTTAATTCTATGAGTTCAGAGTTCAGGGCTGCCAATTCATCGAATCGCCTGGCAAGTTGTGCCTGGTATTCGGAAGACTGCTGGTCAGCTTCCAGCTTTGCTTTGTTCTCTTTGTTAAAAGTTAAAATGGAATAAACTGTAAAAATGATTGCCAGAAAAATGGAAAAAATATTGATTATTTTAATGGTGTTGGAGTAGCTGGTTATTCTTTCGGATCTTTGGTCAAGAGATGCTCTTTCGTTAGCCTGGATCATGTGAATGTAATCTTCCAGCCTTGTCATCGTGGTAATCTCCCGGATGATATCAATTACGAGTGGATCGGACACTTCACTGGTCAATTTAAAACTGGCAAGATTTTTTTCCATCCATCCAAACTTCATGTTCATCAAATTCGAGAGAGTATCAAGAAATTTTTGCTGATCCGAATTTTCGAATGTCAAAATTTTCGCATTTGCCAGCCCTGAATCGGCCTGGTTATGTGACCTGCGGTAATCATCAAGAAGGTAAGTACTATTGGTTACCAGGTAGCCGCGAAAGTCAGACTCTGCACGGGCAAGATGGGCAATGATGATGTCAAGATTGTGTATGACTTCACTCGTATGATTGGCAAGCCTGGCCTGCTCTATCAACTTCCTGGTTGAGAAGAATGTGAGCACGTATGACAATAACAGCAATAAAAAGGCTGCGAGGTATCCAACTCTGATGCGGTCTGCAAGTTTATCTCCAATTTTTTGGATCATGGGATTAAGGGTGTTGTCGCGTGTCGGGTTCGCTGAAATTAAATTTTTCACGACTCGTAAACTTGGTGCAACAGAAAAAGGTTAAAACAATACAGGAGGAATAACAAAAATCAACCGCAAAAACTAAGCGGTTAAAATTGATTGCCTGATTATGATTTATTTCCTGGCCTTGTTGATCAGCCAAAATATAACGGCTACCACAAGCACAACGATGATGATCCCTACCCATATACCGGCTTTAAAAATCCCAGCAATCGCTTCACAACTACTTAATGCAACGGCCAGGAGCGTAATCACAGCCAAAAAATTTATCTTGTTAATCTTGTTCATATTTACGTTTTTACTTTGAAGTTTTTGAGTTGATTTGTCTTATTTTTTCTTTTGCATTTTCTTTCGCTTCATCCAGCGAATGCGTTTTAAAAAGAGTCTTCTCCTGTTGGGCAATCATGGAAAGATGTGAATAAAACTTCTTGATCGTTTCTAATTCTTCCTCCGACAATTCTTCAACACTAATCAACCTGTTGCTTGCTTTGCTGTGAGAAGCGATCAGTTCGTTTAGTTTGAGTTGCAAAGCGATCGTGTCTTTGTTTTGTGAATGTTGAATCACAAATACCATCAGGAAGGTAATAATTGTAGTTCCTGTATTAATTATCAATTGCCAGGTGTCTGAAAACTTAAATATCGGCCCCGTGAGTGCCCAGATAATTATGATGATTGTAGCAATAACAAAAGCCCAGGGACCACCCGTGGCCTTGGTTACAGCTACCGAGAAATTATTGAAAAACTTTTTCATTTTACTTCTTTTATTGATGGGATTAATTTGAACACAATTTAAGATCATAAGATCAATAGTGGTCAAATTCAAAATCTTTCGTTGCGCAGAGAATTTAAAACAGACGAAGTAACACTGTCACGAAAACCCATCAATCCCATCTTAATACCCATTAATCTCACCTCAATACAATTGCAACATCTCTTTAAAGATTATGCCAAACAATTTCTATAAAAAAAGTGATTGCTAAAATCCCGTGGAAATTCCATCAACCTGACTTTCTCCGGCTGCGGGAAAATTATTACTCAAAAATGCAATTTTGGTATTACTAAAACATTGACCGTTTAAGCATAAAAATCTTATTGGCATTGCATTTGTTTAATACTGAAATGAAATGATTCGGCTTGGCTTTCATAGATATTTTTTGTATATTAATGAGAGAGATGTTGAATCAAATTTTTTTTCAAAATAAATATTAACTATTAAAAATTTAAATTATGGGCTCAGGAAAAGTATTAGCAAGCGTTTTAGCAGGTGCCGCTGCAGGCGCAGTATTGGGGATATTGTTTGCCCCCGATAAAGGAACAGAAACACGTAGAAAGATCGCTGAAAAAGGATCGGATCTTGCAGATTCTGTGAAGGATAAATATAATGAGTATTCCGACGTAATTTCCGAAAAGTACGATAAGGCAAAAGAAAAACTTTCAGGCCTTGTTACTGAGGGAAGTGAGGCCGGAAACGAACTTGTAAACAAGGCAAAGGCAAAGGCCAACGAAATGAAGGGAGATATCAGGAGTGATGTACGGTCCACTATGAATGGATAAGAATATCCCCTTCAATTCTTTAAATAAATTAGTCCGATGATGAACGAAACCATTGAAGAAAAGCCAACAGGAGTAGAAGAACTATATGAAAAACTTAAAAGCTATGGGGAGACACGGTTCGCCTTAATCAAACTACAGCTCATTAATAAAGTTTCAGGATTCTTCTCCACCCTAATCACTACTCTTATCATCTCGGTGATTATGTTTGTAGTGATTCTCTGCATATCAGTCGGATTAGCTCTGCTGATTGGATCGTGGCTTGGAAACGCCTACTGGGGTTTCTTTATAATCTCCGGAATCTATATCATCATCGGACTAATTTTGTATTCGAGCAGGGGTAGCCTTTTAAAAACTCCTGTAAGCGATAAGTTGATTAAGGAAATGATTGAATAATTCAACTGAATAAAAAATCAAAGAAATGGCAAGTGAAGAAACGGCAGACGAAAAACTTGAAAAAATTGCAAACACCTCCGACCTTGGTGTTGCGATAAAAAGACTTGAGAGAAAAGTATCATTACAAGAGGCTGAACTCCAGGAGAGTTTCCATACTATGCTCGTTAGTCTTAAACCAAAGAATCTTTTAAAAACAACGCTTCACGAGGTTCAGGAATCTACTGAGCTCAAACACAATCTTTTTAAAGTTGCTCTTGGATTAGGCGCAGGATATTTTTCGAGAAAGCTTATTGTCGGACAGTCAGCGGGTTTTGTCAAAAAAGCATTGGGAACTGTGCTTCAATATGGAGTGACTCACTTTATCTCCAAAAAACCCGGGCAGGAGAATGGAAACGAAAATGCATATTCCCGTCCGAAGAAAAAAAATATTTTCAAAAGACTTCTTTCCATTTAACTGCTGAGGTTTTCGATACATTTCAAAATATCAATTCCCTTGCCCATCACCCCCTTGAAAATATCTCCTATACTTTCCACGCGATCTTTAATATTATGGATGGTAAATTGTCTTGGCGATAAACCACTTGTCACCTCTTGCCACAGCAGCGGAGTAGATACTGTGCATTCGGGTTTCGGTCTGAGACTGTAAACAGAAGATATAGTTTGCCCTTTCCTATTTTGAAGATAGTCAAGGTAGATGTGTTTGTTTCCTCGCTTCTTTAAATTTCTCTCTAACGTAGTAAATTTCTTCATTTCATTATTGGCAATGGTACATACGAGGTAGGTAAAATCTTTTACCTGGTCATAAGTGTATTTCTTCGCAGTGGGAACATAAATATGCAGACCAGAGGCCCCGGAAGTTTTACAAAAAGAAACCGCGCCTGCTTTGTCCAAAATTTGCTTAAGTACATTCGCAGCATTAATAACCTGCTCAAAAGTATTTTTCTCTGAAGGATCAATATCTACGATGAGGTAGTCGGGCATATCCAATGCACCGACTGTTGAGTGCCATGGATTGATCTCGATACACCCAAGATTATTGAGATAAACAAGCGTTGCTTCATTGTCACAAAGGATATAGTTTATGTTTTTTTTGGTTGAATCTGAAAATACTTTCTTTCGTTTCACAAATGAAGGAGCATCGCCGGCCGCATCCTTATGAAAGAATCCTTTTTTGTTTATCCCGTTCGGATTTCTTAAAAGCGATTCCGGGCGCCCTTTTAAATAAGGTAAAATATAATCAGACATGGAAAGATAATATTCGACTACATCACCCTTCGTTATTCCATCCTTCGGAAAATAAATCTTATTAAGGTTTGAAACCTTCACCTTTGATTTTCCAAATGTGTATGTTTTATCTGTTTCATCAATCTTCGCCTGCGCGGTTTTAGTTTTTCTGCCTGCTCTTTCTTTCCCATCATCCATCTCGTCCATGGACACTTCATCTACGTTTTTGTCTTCCCTCAGGTGCATAAAAACCGGGTGTCTTAATTTCCGATCTTTAGTCATTTCAGAAAATTTCACCTCGCAAATTAACTCCGGCTTTACCCAGGTTACTGGCATGTTCGTCTTTATTTTTTCTTCAAACGGAGATTTATCCTGTTCAAGAGGTTGTAATAAGCCGAATAGTTCATTAAGACTGTGCTGGTTAAATCCGGTTCCCGTATGTCCTATATAGGTAAGAATTCCATCAACGTAAGATCCAAGTATTAATGCGCCGAAATATTTGCGTGTTCCTGCCGGCTCCGTATATCCCGCGATAATTGCTTCCTGGGTAAGATGATTTTTTATCTTTAGCCAGTCAGAGGTCCGCTTGCCCGGATAATATTTTGAATCGCATTTTTTGGCCATTATCCCCTCAAGTTTTTTTTCTTTCGATACTTCGAAAAAAGCCTTCCCTTTCTCTAAAATGTGATCAGAATATTTGATGACTTCATTGTCCGGAATAATTTTCAGAAGCAATTCTTTCCTCTCGACAACTGTAAGATCTGTTGTATCTGTACCGTCTAAATTTAAGAGATCGAATATGTAATATTGAATAGGCCGATGAGCGTTTTCTGAATAGTGCTGAAGAAACTGGAAATTTGGGGAACCATCTTCGTCGAGGACTACAACTTCACCATCGAGGACAACATCGTGGTCTATTTTATTTAGTTGATCTACGACAATGGGATAACTGCTTTCAAAGCTAATTCCATTCCTGGAGTATAATGCAATTTGTTTTTTGGTCTTTTCCGTAATCGCCCGGTATCCATCCCATTTAATTTCAAACAGCCAATCCTTGTTATTAAAAGGGGTTTCTGTTTGCTTCGCTAACATTGGCTTTATAAAGCCGCTACGCTTCCGGCCTTTCTGAATGGATGTGGTTACGTACTTTTTTTTTTCGGCTTTTTTTTGTTCGCTTCGAGCCATTTATTGATCGGGGATGATTTTGGCGTTTCGTCTTCGCTGTTATATGCCTCGTCCACCGCGTACTTATCCCGATGTTTTATCAGTAGCCAGCTATTGTCTTCTTTGCCTTTCAATTTCACCAGGACAAACTCTCCCTTTAGTTTCTTCCCAAAAAGCTGGAATTTAAAATCACCGAATTTCAACCCTGCCTTCAAATGTTTCTGTGCAACAGCCGGTTCTGAATTTTCGATGTCAGTGTATGTTCCATGGTCCCATATCTCGACAATGCCGGCGCCATAATTTCCTTCGGGAATGACCCCTTTGAAATCTTTATAA
>JBBSPT010000043.1:0-11514 GCA_038258515.1 Chitinophagales bacterium
CAATAACGAATACCTTCTTCCAATGCTTTCGATGCCAAAGCGTATTGTTTTATTCTTACAGAACCAATCCCAAGGTTGGCATAGGCACGTGCAACATGTTCATGATAAGAATTCTTCAACGCGACTTCCAAACTTTGCTGCAATATTGCCATCCCTTTTTGTTGGGACAACGGTATACACATTTGTGCTGAGCCTACATTGTTCATTGCATGACAATGAATTTCTTCATTGCCCAATTCTGTTGCCATCTCAATAGCTTTCTCTTCCCAAAGCATACATTCGGCTGCTTCATCAGATAGCATTTTTAACTGTGACATATTACTAAAGGCCATTGCCTTCGCCGGAGAAGCAGATTCGTCTTTTAGTACTTCAATTGCCTGCAGGGTAAATTCCTCTGCACGCTTCCTGTTGCCTTCAAACCACCACAGGCGTGAGAGGAAACGCAGGCTATCACCAGTCTTTTCTTTATCTGCATTTTCTATATGAATATTTAAAACTTTTTCTGTGAAAACGATGGCTTCCGTTACCTGGTTACTCAGATAGCACTCGTGTGCATAAGCTTCATACAAGCCTGCCAATTGATCTGTGTCGTTCTCTTCAAAATATTCAATGGCTGTCAGAAATAATTTTGATGCTTCTTTGTGTGCACCTATTGATGCGGCTTTTCTTGCAGCCTCCGGTGCATATTTAGCCACCAATTCTTTATCATTGGCATTTTTGGCGTAATGCAATATCCTCTCTATCTCACCTTTTTCTTTAAAATTTTCTAAGAAAAGTTCAAGCATCATTTTATTTATTTCTATCCGCTTTAACGGTGTAAGTGATTCTTCAATCGTCCTTCGGTATAGCTCGTGCTTAAAAACTACTTTGTCATCCTGGACGATAATGACACCGATTGCAAAACAATGGTCGATATCCCATGATAATTTGATCTTAGGCACATACTCAATTTCCAGTCCTTCGGGCATCACAGACCATATTCGCCAGGCATTTCTTGTTCCTTCTACCTGGCGCTCATAAACAGAAAGTATGGAATCTTTGATGTTATCAGGAACGCCGGGGCTGTAACTCGCCAAAATTTCATTTACATAAAATGGATTGCCACCTGAAATGCTGTAAACCTCTTCACCGCTATAGCCCTTTTGGGTTGCCATCTGCACTACAGCCTGTTTCGATAATGGCATTAGCACCAGTTTCGTAAATGAATCAGGGGGCAGTTGCCCTAAAACATTTCGAAGCGGATGTCCTGAATGAATTTCATCGTCACGATAAGTGAGAATGAAAAGGCAGGGCAATTGATCAATTCTTCGTATGAAGAATTTAATGAAGTCAAGTGTTCCTTCATCTGCCCAGTGGATGTCTTCAAACACAATTAGCAACTTTTCTTTTTTTGTGCTCAGCTCCTGGAAAAATTCAGCAAAGAGTACAGAACGTTCTTCACCGGAAGGAGTAACAGGCCAGCGTTCTTTGTTCACTTGCCAGAGAACATCATACAAAGGCGCTAAAGGACGCGGCGTGAATAAGTCATCGCAGGCACCCTGGTAGATGCTGCACTCACCAGCGTGTTGCTTGCAAAAGAACTTCACTAATGCCGTTTTCCCAATTCCGGCCTCACCGCTTAGTAAAATGCAATGGCCTTCTCCATTTGAAATATTTTCAAAATGCTGTTGCAATGATTCCATCAACCTGTCTCTTTCGATCAGCGCCATTAATTAAAGTTATAAAATGGGCGTAGAATAAAATTAAAATAGGGAGAAACTCTTACAATCAGCAGGCTTTTACAATCGTGCTTTGTATCTGAAATAAAATTATCAAAAAAAATTAAAACTATTAGTTATGAAAATCAAGACAGTGTTGCCGTTCATATTTTGCGGATTTGTTTCCCTGTGTTCCTCAGCACAAACAAATAACGGAGCAGCGATAAATCAAAAAAAAATGTACATAGATGTGCACCAGTTGGAACCAGGCAAAGTAAAATTTGAAGACGTGGCAGGAGCACATGCAAAAGACCTGGCTGTTGAAGAAAAATTCGGAGTGCATTTTATTAATTATTGGGTTGATGAAAAGGAAGGCTTAGTGTACTGTCTTTCTTCAGCGAGTGATACAAATGCCATTCGTAACACACATGCGGAAGCTCATGGGTTATTGCCCGCTTACACTTTTGAAGTGACAGGTGGCTCTGAAGCGCCTTTGATAGGAGATAAAAAATTATTCCTTGACATTCATAAGGTGGGTGCGGGAAATGTTACCGCTGCGGCAGTTGCAGATGCCCACAAAAAGGACCTCGCTGTGCAGAAGGAGTATGGCGTCAACTTTATTAATTATTGGGTGGATGAAAAAGAAGGAGTCGTAATGTGTTTATCAGAAGCAGCCGATTCAGATGCAATTATCAAAACGCATAAGAAGGCGCATGGATTGATACCTGTTGAAATATTACAGGTGAAACAGGGCGAATAAAAACGCCAGATAGATGCACTTTGAAACAACTCAACTATTGTTTAGCCGTGGCGGGAGGAGGTTTCAAGTTTTTCATGTAGGGAATTCCTATAGGTGACACCTCTTAAAAGGTGTCACCTCTCAACTTATAATAATTTTTTAACGCTCACAAAATGTCTATTTATCATTTTCTTTCTTTCCAGATAGTTTATCCAAATTTTTAGTATACCTCGAAATTATTTTTAAAGTCCCTTCATCTGTATCATAGACTGAATTTACGCCTTGGGGTTCTGCGTATGGATCACCTACATAAGAGGTGTCGCCATTTTGCCATTGAAAATCCGAATGTTGAGCGCGGCCTTCTCCACCCCATCCCCAAAAGTTGCAACCTGCTAATGGGCTTCCGGCTTTAATAGAATCTTCAATCAACTGAAATATAAATTGATAATAACTGTTTCGAGCCACAACCGGGCTATCCGGGGAATTTCTTTCGTTATCCCGCATAAAACCAAATTCCTCCACAACCATTGGTTTCTGAAGCTCGCGGGCCACCGTTAAATTATCATCTAAATATTTGATTGTTTTTTGTTCAGAAGAATCTAATGTAGATGGTTGCTCAGGCTTGTACCATCCCCAGTTTTTTGGCCAAATGTGAATGGTCATGTAATCAATGAATTTTCCGGCATGTGCTTGTCGTATGTAGTCGAGATTTCTCGAAGTGCTTATACTCCCTTCGCTACCGGTGGTTACCAAATGATTTGTATCCAAAGAATGAATGTAAGAAGCTGTTTGGTCAATCCACTTGCTAAACAAATTAATGTTTTCATCCGGGTTTCCGGGCTTCGCAGGACGTGGTTCATTGGCGAGCTCCCAGGTCATTATCGCGGGATCATTTCTGTACATTGTATTGGTAATCGAGTTCTTTCTGCCTATCAACATGGCAATATATTTTTGAAACTTTTTTTGCGCTTCCGGAAGGTGATAAAACTGAGCTGAAAAATTAGCAAAGTCATCCCATGTCAAATTTTTGTTTGCAGTGGGGTCTACTACACTGGTATCTTTTGCCCATGCAACGTATTCGCTCATTCCACCGCTCCAGCTCCAAAAATTATTAAGAACCATAACTGCATGCATTCCTCTTTTGTCCATTTCTGAAAGTAGAAAGTCTAATCCTTCAAGCAATTTTTCGTTGTAATGGCCATCTTTATATTGAAATGGAGGTGTCAATGGCGTGGCAACCGCACTCTCTTTAGAAGCCGCAACAACGCGTAAATTTCTTACATTCAGTTTTTGTAGCCGGTCCAATTCGCGGGTAAGCCTTGCACGATTACCATAAGCAGTATCAGCACCCAGGTATGCGCCATACCAAAAATTTGTACCAACAAAATAATACGGAGTGTCATTAAATGTAAAATGTGTGCCTGTTACTTTTACAAAAGCAGTATGGAGTTTAGTTTGGCAGGAATACAAAATCGTCAACATACTCAATGCTACCATAAAATAAATTACACACTTTCTCATTGTATTGTTTTTTTGAATTGAAGTTTTTGCCTCTGTAAATAATTGTTTTAAAACTTTTGATGTTTGATATTTATCAGTTTATAACTTTTTTGTAAATCTCCGCGCATCATCATCCAATCTTTCATTATTTGTATTGTGCAAAACGATTTGTTCTGTTCCCCGCCCAGGCAATTTTATTTCTTCCATGTTTAAACTATTAACATCGTCGAAAACAAAAGCGGGGCGAAAATCTTCGTTGTCAATTGTCAATTTTATATTCTTAAGAGTAAGGAAAGATGCATGTCTTACATAAAATCCCCAGGACGGCAGCTCGCCGAACATACTAAACTCGGGGTAATTTTTTTCTTGTTCCGGCACTTGCTCCAGTCTCGTCAAAGGAACATAGGCCATGCCTTTAGATGCCCTGCCGGGATAATTTATTTCAATATTTTCCAACACGACATTCTCAATATCATGGCCGGGTATCCCTACGATGGATGATGGAAATGGGTTATGAAAGAAATCAACTTCCGGGCCACATAAATCATAATTAATATCTGGCCGTCCAAACGGCACTTGTACTTTCACATCTTTGATTAATATATTTTTTACTACACCCGGCATTTCCCCATCTCTATGCCCCAGGCGAATAAAAATTGCATTACCGGTATTTACCGCATTGATGTTATTTATGTTTATATTTTCAATTACGCCTCCATCTACCGATTCCAATGCGATGGCCGAACGAAATGTGTCGAATATTTTAATGTTCTTAATAGTTATATTTTTAAAGCCGCCATAAGAAGCTGTTCCAAATTTGATTGCACTGGCACTGGATCTGATGGTGCAGTCAGCAATATAAATGCTGTCATTAAAATGGCCGGGATAATAGGATTTTAAACAGATGCCGTCATCGGCCGAATTCACGTCACAATTGGTTATGCGTACATTATGGCAATCTGTAATATCCATCCCATCGTTGTTCCAATAGGCACGATTGGTTAGGGCAATATGGTCAATGGACAGGTTGGAACACAACTCGAACGAG
This sequence comes from Chitinophagales bacterium, assembly GCA_038258515.1. GTDB lineage: Bacteria > Bacteroidota > Bacteroidia > Chitinophagales > Chitinophagaceae > Ginsengibacter. The sequence goes on from JBBSPT010000043.1 coordinate 4,985, forward strand.
AGTCCCCAACAGGCGCCATTTTTAATTTCCAGGTTTAATATTTTTACGTCATTGCATTCGGAAAACCGGAACAGCTTGGGTCTAACGGTCTCGCCTGGTCTCATATTTTTTTTACTGTAATTGGGGTCGGTAAGAATGCCTGCATGATATAAACTGTCAATGTTTAAAGCCAATGCTCTGCCCTGTCCGTCAATTATGCCTTTCCCGGAAATTGATATGTTGTTTGCCTCGTGAGCTAATAGCAATGCGAGTTGCGAGTTGTCATCATTTTTTGGGGAAACGGGCCTGCCTTCAGTATTCATTGCTTTGTAATCACTCGGGTTAGGACTTCCTAAAAGTACAGCGCCTTCTTCGAGATAAAGATGAACATCGCTTTTCATTTCTACACTGCCCATTAAAAACCTCCCTTTAGGAATAATAACCTTTCCTCCTTTATCTCTGTTTGCCGCGTCAATTGCTGCTTGTATAGCCTTTGTGTTCAACGTTTTCCCATCGGGCATGGCGCCATAGGCTATAATAGAATATGTTTTTTCGTGCTGCTGCCCAAACACTATATTGGATGGAATGACGAGGCATAAAAATATCCATAAACCAAAAGATGTACAGGTTTTCATTTGCTTCATTTTATACTTTTAGTTAACAAATAAAGTCAATACAAGTCGAACTAACCGAAAGCATTTTACTCAAATTAGTATCAACATAATAATATGGTTTGTTCTTTACTGCCGCTCTTGTCGTGTTCTTACCAAACAAGTGTTTTTATTTTGTTATTGACCAATCCAAAAAAGGAGAAGAACTGTACTCTTGTGTTTTTTCCAAAACTAATCCCCCAACCGCATTTCTGCCTGAGGGACATAGATTAGCATATTCAAGCTCTAATTCCAGCATACCACCAGCTATTCTTCACCTCCACCGTATTTAATAAAATAACCCTAAATCCTACCTGCCAAACCTGAAATCTGTTTGTGTTTTTGAGCTTATCCCCTTACCTTTGCCGCCAATTTAAAATAGTCCCTAATCTAAGAATATTTATGGCAAACATTGGTAAGATAAGACAGATCATCGGCGCCGTTATCGACGTGCATTTTGAGGAGAACAAACTCCCTCAAATCTTTAATGCTTTGGAGCTTACCAAACCAAATGGTGACAAGCTTATTCTTGAGGTACAGCAACATCTTGGAGAAGACAGTGTACGCTGTATTGCCATGGACGGTACGGAAGGATTGACCCGTAATATGGACGTGGTAGATCTTGGTTCACCTATTTTGATGCCTGTTGGGGAGGCTATAAATGGCCGCCTGTTTAACGTAACCGGTGATGCCATCGATGGTTTGCCACAAGTGAGTAAAGTGAATGGCCGCCCAATTCACAGTAAGCCACCATTATTTGAAAACTTAAGTACTGCTTCAGAAATTCTTTTTACCGGTATTAAAGTGATCGATCTCATTGAACCCTATGCAAAAGGTGGTAAGATCGGTCTGTTCGGTGGCGCGGGAGTGGGAAAGACAGTGTTGATCCAGGAACTGATAAACAATATCGCAAAGGCATATAGCGGTCTTTCAGTATTTGCAGGGGTTGGAGAAAGAACAAGAGAGGGAAATGACCTGCTCAGGGAGATGATCGAGGCTGGCATTATGAAGTACGGCGACAAATTTATTCATAGCATGGAAGAAGGCGGCTGGGACCTTGATGCTGTGAACATGGAAGAGTTAAAAGAGTCTAAAGCTACCTTCGTATTTGGTCAAATGAATGAGCCACCGGGAGCCAGGGCAAGAGTTGCGCTAAGCGGGTTGACGGTAGCTGAATATTTCAGAGATGGTGATGGAACCGGAAAGGGAAAAGACATTTTATTTTTCGTAGATAATATATTTCGTTTTACGCAGGCCGGTTCAGAGGTTTCGGCCTTGCTTGGAAGGATGCCTTCCGCCGTGGGATATCAGCCAACTCTCGCTACCGAAATGGGATTGATGCAGGAAAGAATTACATCCACCAGGAATGGTTCCATCACTTCAGTGCAGGCGGTGTATGTACCTGCGGATGACTTGACGGATCCTGCTCCTGCAACTACTTTCGCTCACCTTGATGCAACAACCGTGTTGAGCAGAAAGATCGCTGACCTTGGAATTTATCCGGCTGTTGATCCACTCGATTCTACTTCAAGGATTCTTTCTCCTGCCATTGTAGGCGATGAACATTACAATTGCGCCAACAGGGTGAAACTTACATTGCAGCGTTATAAAGAACTGCAGGATATCATTGCTATTCTTGGACTGGATGAATTGAGTGATGAAGATAAACTGGTAGTAAGCCGTGCACGAAGAGTACAACGTTTTCTTTCACAGCCGTTTCATGTGGCCGAACAATTTACGGGCTTGAAGGGGGTGTTGGTGCCAATTGAAGATACGATCCGCGGTTTTAATGCCATCATGGATGGCGAAGTGGATGAGTATCCTGAAGCCGCGTTCAATCTTGTAGGAAGCCTGGAAGATGCGATTGAGAAAGGAAAGAAAATGATGGCAGCGGCGAGTTCTTAATGGTTCGAACGAATGGTTCGTTAAGACACGATTCAGGGTTTGATCTTCGAGTGTTTCGTGGGGACACAAACCACGGCGCTAGAGTGTTTCGTGAAGACACGAATCACGGCTCAAGGTCACAAAGAAGTTAATATTTTTTATTCCACACTACATGACTTTAGAAATACTTACACCAGAAAAGAAAATATTCAGCGGCGATGTTTATGGAATACAACTTCCGGGCATTGATGGGATGTTTGAAGTGTTGGATAAGCATGCGCCGATAGTAAGTGCGCTGAAGGCGGGGAAGATGAAGATATTAAAAGACAAAACTTCATTTACGAATTATTCAATACAGAGCGGCTTTATAGAAGTTCTCAATAACAAAGCATCTGTCCTCGTGGAAGGTGCCTCTGAATTATAAAGAGAATGGCTTCTCCTCTATAGCTAGTCTCTCAACTGAACAAAGCTCCATAAACAAAACGGCAAACCTGCAAGAGCAAAAAAGAAACCGTAGATGCCCCCAAAATATCCGGCAAGAAACGAAACGCCTAACACGTACAAAGGATAAACAAAAAATAACAACCCTGTCATTACCGAATCATAGTGCACATCCGCTTTCCGGACGATCAGGAAGTGAATTATAAGGAAGATTGGAAAATGAAACAGGAACCCAATCATCCCAAAAGGAAACAATATTGCTTTTTTAAGATTCGAAATCGGTTGGGAAAACTGTTCCTTCTTTTTCCGGGAATCATTTTGATCAATTTCAAAAACAAGATCCTGAAGTTCTTGCTTCAGTTTATGATTAAACTCATTAATTTCTTTACCGGAATAAAATTCATTGTTGACTTCTTCAGCGGTAATTATATTTCCAAAATTGATAATCACAGTCTTGCCAAATTTTTTGAAAGAACTATAATTGATGCCTACGGGTAACACTTTCAAATCAACTCCTCGTCTCCAGGCTTCCAAAGCGAGCCGTGCAGTTCCTTTTTTCAATGGGCGCAAATGCCATTCGTTAGTGCACTTTCCTTCGCTAAAAATCAGCACAATTCCATCCTGCTTAAAAATTTCCTGGCAGGCGCCGAATGTTTCATAATTATTTTCAAGATTTTCAACGCCCTCTGTCAACCGGTAAACCGGGAGCATGTTGAATGACTTGAGTATGCGGGTGACTAATTTATTGACGAAAGCATCACCCCTGGCCAATGAATACACAGGATTTTTAAAAAGAGTATCCAAAATGATCGCATCTAAAAAAGAATTGGGATGGTTGGCCGCCAGCAACAGCGGTCCTTTTTGTTTCAACAATCTCCTGTTATTAATACTAATCCTTTTACAATATAAATGGATGAAACATCGTGCCGGAAATAAAAAAATTTTATAAAGCACACTTTATCTTAAAAATGTAAGGAGTTAGTTCTTCGCTTGCTTTCTTTTCTTTTTCTTTTTATCTGTTTCCATAAACATCATAAAAACACCGAGGGATAAGATGCTCAAGAGTATGCTTAAACGTTTCATAAAAATTATATGTTTGTTAGAAATATTTGCCGCTAATTCAATTGTGGATCAAGAGGAAAATTGATCATCATTTCGTAATCCCCACCGAGAAGTTTCAGTGAATTTTTCCATACATCTTCCGGTTCAGTTTCGAACAACAGTTCCCTGGTGGCGGGCACAGTCAACCAACTTTCTTCCTGCATTTCATTGTTCAATTGACCTGCGGACCAACCGCTGTACCCGATAAAGAAACGAATAAGATTCGGAGCGATATCATTGTTTCGCAAATTAATTAAAAGACTTTCAAAATTTCCGCCCCAAAAAACATTTTCAAAAACCTCTTCCCCTCCGCTGATAAGATCAGGATATTGATGAAGGAAATGCAAGGTGTCACCCTGCACCGGTCCTCCCTGGAAAACAGGGAAATCAAAATTTTCAAATTCAGGAACCAACTCGTTCAATGATGTTGAAATTTTTTTATTTAAGACAAAGCCAAAACTGCCTTCATCTTTATGATCGCATAAAAAAATTACACCCCTGCTGAAATTCGGATCTTTTAAAAATGGGTTAGCAATTAATAAAGTGCCTCGTGAAGGTGATACCATATTTGTAATTTATATTTATTGAATAATAAATACAATTAATTCTTTTACAAGTACTGCAAAGATAAGAGTTAGTTAAAATTTCAAAGTTCCCTGTTTCCCTCACATTTTAGCAATTGGGAAGTTTAAATTTGCCGCTGATGAAGAAAATTTTCCCTGTAATCACCATACTGATTTTCATCTCACTGCTTGGAATAATTTTTTTCCAGGTGGTTTGGATAAAACAGGCTCTTCAGGATAAAGAGCAACAGTTTGAGAATAGCGTTGCGATGGTAACAGCATCAGCAGCAACTTCACTTGCGGACGAAAAGGGAAACCTTACACCTTTTGATAAGAGAAAAAGTTCTGACATTCTTTTTCCCCTGAACGTTTTTCCAACATCGATCGTCCATAAGTTCACGAGAGAGGAAATAAGGGAAAGGATTCAAAAGGCTTTCGAAAAATACAACCTCATTGATGTAGCGTTCGAGTTTGCGATCACTCCCACTTCCATGATTGGGGAAGACCTGCAGTCGAAACACTATCTTGAAGCCTATCTTGATTCTGTGAGGAATCTTTCATTTGTATATCCGATACAGGCGCCGAGCGGCAGTTTGGCTGAGGGGCTTTCTTCCGAAGAATTATTGGTAATAGTAGTTCCTCATGTAAAAGGCATTATCTGGAAACAAATGTATTGGATGATTGCGGGTGCACTTTTGTTTACCTGCATCATCTTTGCCGCGTTTTTTATTACAATAAGAGCATTGCTGAATCAAAAGAAATTGAGTGAAATAAAATCTGATTTCATCAATAACATGACCCACGAATTCAAAACGCCGCTTGCAACAATCTCACTGGCAGTCGATGCATTGAAAAATGAAAAGGTAATTCGCGACAGGGAGAAGATGGAATATTTTTCCGGAATTATTAAGGACGAAAACCGGAGGATGAACAAACAGGTGGAAACCATTCTGCAGGCTGCCTTACTCGATAAGCAGGAAATTCAATTGAATGTAAAGCCCGTTCATACAAATGAAATAATTGAGAGCGCTGTTAACAATATCAAGCTTCCCCTCCAGGAAAAAAATGGGATTTTAGAAACTTTATTTGCAGCTAAAAATGACCTGGTGAAAGGTGACGAAGTGCATCTTACCAATATCATCAATAACCTGCTGGACAATGCCGTTAAATATTCCAGAGATAATCCCATCATCAAGCTTTCGAGCAAGGATGTAAATGGCTATCTAAGGATTAAAATTGAGGATAACGGACTTGGAATGAGCAAGGAGACTGTAGGTCGGATTTTCGAAAAATTCTTCAGGGCACATACGGGCAACATACACAATGTGAAAGGCTTTGGACTCGGCCTAAGCTATGTGAAAAGCATTGTGGACGCACACAAAGGAAAAATAAAAGTTGAAAGTGTCCTCGGAAAAGGAAGCACCTTCATCATCGACCTGCCGCTTGCGAAGCAAGCTTCGTTGGCTTAGGCATAAGCTAAAGTTGCCTCCTTGTTGTATTTGCTTCTGTACTCAATGGGAGATAAACCGGTTATCCTTTTAAAGATCGTTCTGAAAGATTTGTTATCAGAATATCCCACCTCATACATTACTTCGCTAATATTTTTTCTGCCTGTCTCCAGGTTCTTTTTCGCAGCTTCTATTTTCACCCGTTGAATATATTCTGTTACCGTATTGGCAGTTGCTTTCTTAAACCTGCGTTCCATATTTCTCCTGCCTAAAGCAAACATCGATGCGAGCTGATCAACAGTGATCCGTTCTTCAAAATTCTTTTCAATAAACTCCTGGGCTTTTTTTATCGGCTCATCATCGTGGGTTTTTTGTCCCTGGAAAATAATGAATGGCGACTGGCTGATGCGGTCTATATCTATCATAAAAACTTTAGAAATCTCAACAGCGATATCGCGCCCTGC
>JBBSPT010000044.1:0-11483 GCA_038258515.1 Chitinophagales bacterium
CTTGGATGTTCAGGATAAAGTCCGCGGTTGTACTTCACACCGATCAGGTCACGCATCACTGCAAACATGTTTACCTGTCCTTCGTCAAAGAATACCTCTTCATATTTTTCATAAGGTTTCTGAACGGTCACATTGCGATAATGCACGTGATTGATGCGGTCTTTGGAACTCAGGTAATGCAACACCTCCAAAGGATCTTCTCCCATTTCCCGGGTAACACCACAGTCGAAGGTCATTCCATTGGAAGGACTGTCCACGATATCGAGCAGGCGTTTCCAGTCTTTGAAAGAGGCGATGATTTGAGCATGGCCATGCGAGATAGGAATAGGAGGGTCGTTGGGATGCAACGCCATGCGCACACCCGCTTTCTCTGCAACCGGAATTACCGCTTTGAGAAAATAGGTGAGACTGTCCCAGAGCATTTCTGCAGTCTGTGGCGTTCCCATTTTGAGATCTGTCGGCAGGTCTTTTCCCCGCTCGTAATCAAAGGCAGTATTACCGGCTCCACCTCTTGCCTTGGTTTCATAATATCCTTCCATCAGTCGGTGAGCATAGAAATTATATTCCACCACCGGAAGTCCCACGGCGCCAGCCGCTACAAGTGAATCCTGTATCTTCTTAATCTCTTCATCTCTTCCTTCGCGTCCATAAATAGTGTTAGGATGGCCGCCGATCATCATGTTGATGACGGACAAGCCTTCAGCTTTGAATGGATCCATGATGTCGCGAAGACCTTGCTCAGTCCAGGGGATCTGCGGCCCGCCCATCAGCACATAGTCAACACCCATCTGCTTTGCCTGGCGCATCTCATTAACATCTGCTTTCTGACTGGCCCCGATGCACAACCTTGGCGTATCGGGGTTATCAGGAATTGGCCACTCCACGTCCTTTTTGTCGGACATGGAAGTGGCAGTGGAAGTCTCTTCCGGTTTTTTATCTCCGGGTGAACAGGCACTAAGTCCGGTAACGGTAATGGCCGCAGCCGCAGCCAGTGAAGTGCTTTTCTTTATAAAATCCCTGCGATTGTCTTTCATAATAATCGAAGCTTTCAATGATTCTATTCACATCAACTGAAAATCCTATCGTGAGAACGCTTATCATTCCATTCAGGAGTTGGAGCAAAGTAGTTTTTGTCTTTACTATGCAAATGCTTTTTTACCTCTTCTTCATTCAGTTCAATTCCCAGGCCGGGTGCCGTCATTGGAACATTTGCAAACCCTTTTGTAATCATAGGCTCTCCATCTACCTTTTTCACCAAACCTTCCCACCATGGTACGTCAATGTTGTGATGCTCACAAGCCAGGAAATTTTGCGTGGCTGCAGCGCAATGCACATCAGACATAAAGGATATGGGTGTGCCTGCCTGGTGCAGCGCCATCGCAATTCCATGCTCCTCGGCATAGTCGCCAATTCTTTTAGTTTCTAATAAACCACCGGATGATGCAAGGTCAGGATGAACGATATCTACTGCATGAATGTCGATGAGCGGCTTGAAGTTTTTAAGGAGATAAATGTCTTCGCCTGTGCACATCGGAGTTTCCAGGGCGTCTGACATAGTTTTCCATTGATCAGTTAATTCCCATGAAACGATATCTTCCATCCAGGCTAATCTATACTTTTCTAACGCTTTTCCGAGACGAATACCATTATTTAAATCAAAGTGTCCGTAGTGATCGGAAGAAATTGGAATATCATAACCGACCATTGAGCGCACGTTATCTACTATTTTGGCCATTTCATCAAGCCCTTTGTCAGTGATTTGGATTTGAGTAAACGGGTGAAGCGTGTTTGAATAAGACATATAATTGCCCTGCCACTGCTTCAGTGCTTTTTGGTCTTCCCAGAATTTGTGATTGACGAGCGCTCCAGGTATGTCAGCGATTTCACCGATCCCGATATCCATCTTAAGCCATGTATATCCCTGGTCTTCTGTACGATATTTGATAAGTTTCAATTGCTCTTCAGTAGATTTTGCTTCAGGTGTATCAGCATAGAGCCTGATCTTATCGCGGTATCTTCCACCCAGTAATTGCCAGCATGGAACATTCCAAACTTTGCCACAAATATCCCAAAGCGCCATTTCCACTGCGCATACACCGCCTGCCTGCCTGCTCTGTCCTCCAAATTGTTTTATAATTTTAAACAGCATTTCTACATTGCACGGATTAAGCCCAAGGATGTGTGCTTTTAAATAAAGAGCATAACGCGGGTCAGCCGCATCTCTCACCTCTCCAAGGCCATAAACACCCTGGTTTGTATCTATGCGAATGATGGCGGTGCCGCCCATTGCCCCTGTCATGGCATATCGCATATCAGTTATTTTTAAATCAGATGGGCTGGAGTTGCGTCCAACTTTGGAAGTCGTTTGTGCGACAGTGTCTCCGATAGACATTCCCATCATTCCTGCCAGGGTGATTCCACCTACGGCTGTTTTCTTTAAAAACTCCCGGCGTTCATTTTTTGTTTCGGGATTATTAAGTTCTGCCTGGGCCCTTGCAGCTTCGGCTCTCTCGAGTTCCAGGCTACTTGCCTGTAATTGTTTTAAAATTTGTTTCATTGATTGTTTGTTTTGAATGAATATTTAAAAAAGCCATAGTCCTGACTGAGATAATCTAGATTGAATAATTTATCTGAACAATTAAAAGAATTGCAAAAGGATCTTTTTAAGCATGCGAAATTTAACCTCATCATCTTAGCCAGTGACGGGCGTTTGTAGTAAAAACAGGAATGAGATTTTATTTCTATCAACCTTGAGGATAATTGCCGCAATACTGAAATCAAAAACACCATAATGGAATAATTTTTTACACGATATTTTGGGACTGGCAAAATAAACAATTGATTTGCCCTCTAAGAGAAAATCAATTATCTATTTGCAAGAAAACCCCAATATTTTCAGTAATAGTTTAATTCCAACGTACCATTTTATAAAGCATGAATTTCAGCAAAAGTGATCATTATCTAAGCAATCGCAATAATTATAAATTCAAAAATGGTAAAACTGAAAGCTAAAGAATCTTTTTGATTTATAACGTCTAAAACTTTTATTTTCTCGTGCTTCTTGGTGTCATACGAGGACGAAAGGGAGCTATAACCGGATTGGCAATACCATTCAAATCATAGACTATTTTTCCATCCCTGATTGTCATCTGGCACTCTATTTTTTTATCTGTATTGATTTTGTAACCTGTATAATCAAACAAACCAAACTTTCCATCACGGAGGCTCAGTACCGCTACATCTGCTCCGGACCCTTCAGAAAGATTGCCTAACTCCTCACGATGAATTTCCTGGGCGGGATGCCAGGAACTTGCTGTAATAACACTTTTGAAATCCATTCCCATGGCTAAAAACTTGGTCATGGTAGTGAGCATATCCTTCATGGCAGCATTCATACTTCCCACATGAAGATCTGTACTGATCGAATTGGGATAAAATCCTTCTTTGATTGCAGGAATAGCCTGTGAAAATGCAAAGCTGATTCCGCCATAACCGACGTCGAAGATGATTCCTCTTTTACGTGCTTCCAAAACGAATGGCTTCACTTTATTGGTCAGCGTATCCACGATAAATTCTCTTGAAGCAAGTTGCCCAAAGCAATGAGTGAAAATATCGCCGGGACGAAGGCGCTCAAGAAATAATTCCTTTAGAGAAAGCGCAGGTGTAGCTCCTCCAAAATCCACCATCACGGGGATTCCGCCGGCAAGTTTTCCTGCTTCTACCGCCTTTTCAGTCGGAGCCCAATCATGACCTTCAAAATGCGCTAATTTAAAGCCAACAATATCATTCCTGTATTTCCGGGCGATCAATGCTGACATCTTTGGATCCATGTCATTTTCATTTTGTTCATAACCACCGCGCATACCCTCACCCACAATATTCAAAAATGCCAATACGCGTGTTTTGGATACATCGATAGTTTGTGTTTTAAATGTTGGGAACGTTCTCCATCCTGAACTTCCTGCATCTACCACAGTAGTGACGCCGTTTCTAAAAGTAAATCCATCAGGTTGTATTGCGAGGTTTCCATTTTCGTACTGATGATCGGGTTCTGTACCCCAAAAATCATGTGTATGAATGTCAATTAATCCCGGGGTAACATACATTCCGTCTGCATCCACAACCTGAGTTGCGCCTTTAGCATCAATGTTTGCCGCAACCTTTGAAATTTTTCCATCCTTGATGGCCACGTCCATTACCTGGTCAATATTATTTTTTGCATCCATCACGTGACCACCCTTGATGACTAAATCATAAGACTGGGAATGGACATTTGCTGTAAGAAAAAAGAGAGCTAAAAGAAGCGTTATGCAACGATTTTTCATTGTTTATTTTTTTTATAGTTAAATACCTGTTTTAATTTCCAGCAGGAAATTCAAGAGTTATGCACAGCGAGCCGATGGAGTTTTTTAAGCGATCATAGGGTAAGAATCCACCTCCATGTCAAACAGCCTTTTGCAATATTTCCTTAACACGGTTACCGACAACCTGCACCTGGTCTGGTCTCAGTAGCACAACACCGACACTTAATTTTCTATCATCGCCTCTTCCTGCAAGATTACAGACGATACTGGGTGTTCCGCTTTTCATCGCCTCCTGCACATCTTTCGGTGAAATTTTTACCTTTTGCTGATCCCAACTAAGGTGGAGCATCGGAAATGCATTCGCGGGTCCGGGATAAACGAAAGTTTCCCCTGTTACTCCCGGCACGCTTTCGGCCATGCCTTTTATTTTTGCAATTCTATCGAGCCAATCCTGCCATTCTTTTTTGTGATCTCTTTCGATGTAAGATTTCAATGCTGCGTACATTCCAAAGATCTCCTCCTTATTCACTTTCATTGGCCTTCCGATAGGAGCTTCGTGAGGACTGTGATTCAGTTTTGCCGCTTCTATCAAATCCTTGCGGCCAAATAACAAGCCTGCACTTTGCGGCCCGCGAATCATTTTGCCTCCTGAAAAAGTGACAAGATCGAAACCCATCTTCTGATATTTGAAAAGATTTTCAACCGGGGGTACATCGGCTGCCGCGTCAATGAAACTCGGAATATTATGCCGCTTGCAGATTGCAATAAAGTCATCATGATTTACACTTGAGCTTCCTGCTGCATTGAAGAAGAGAGCCATCACTGTGTTAGGATTGAAGGCTTTTTCCATTTCCTCAGGTCCTTCGATTTCGATGATTTGCGCACCGGTCGTAGTGACTGCCTGGTCAAATAAATAACGGTGACTTTTCTGCATGATCACTTCGGGGCGCGGCCCTGGAAGATTAGGAATGAGCTTCATCTTTTTCTGGTCTGTGCCTGTTATGGCTGCAGCAGTTCCCAGTAAAATTGCGCAGGCTGCTCCAGACGTAACCATCGCAGCTTCGCAATGAAGCATCTCTGCCATCTTTGCTCCCACTTTATCCTGTAGGTCATACATATTTGCGAAGTCATGGGCTGTAGAATTAATGGCTTCCATAACTTCAGGCATCATCAGTGAGCCCGAAAGAAAAGTCATGGTTACTCCCGCATTAATGATGGGCGTAACACCCAACTCTTCAAACAGGTTACGCTTTGGCGCCGGAGGTGGTGTAGATGCAAGGGTTTTTTCTAAAGGAATTACGCTTCCCAATGCTCCACCCGCGAGTGGGAGCAACGTTAACGTTTTGATTATTTCTCTGCGTTTCATTCTTAGGTTTATTTATAAAATATTGATTTTTATTTTGATTAATTATACATATGCGATTGCATCCATTTCTACAAGGGAGTTTCCTGGAACTCCACCCTTTGCAACTGCAATTGTTGTACGAACCGGCGGATTTTTTCCGAACCTCCCTTTATACACTTCATTCATCCCTTTGTAATCTTCAATGTCATTTAAAAACACGGTCACTTTTAAAACCTTTTCCATGGAAGAACCGGCTTTTACGAGTTCTTTCTCTAACTCTTTCAAAACAATTTCGGTATGAGCCTGTATTGTAAAAGGTTCTACGTGAGCGCCCTTGCCTGCAATATAAACGATGTCGCCATGACGTGTGGAACCTGAAAACAGCGGAACATCCTGGAAATCCGTCACATTGTTAGCTTGTTTTTTTTCACCTACAATTCCCCTTGCTTTTGCAGCAAGGCCCAGTCCTGCTACAGCGGTTACTGAAGCGAATAGTTTTTTAATTGCAGATCTTCTTAATGTTTGCATGTTATTTTTTTTAAGGTTTGAAAAAGAAATGTTTAAAAGAATTGCGTTGAACCTGGTACATTGCCCAGTATTCGAAAAGTAATTCTATTTGTTATTAATTAGTGTTAAGTAAATAAAAATTATTACCGCGGATAGTCCGTCTATAAGTCCACCGCATGCTTGTTTACGTAATCCTCGGTTTTCAAATCTAACGAGCCGAAATACCTGAACTGCTCCGCCCATTCCAATCCGTATTTTTCTCCAGTCTTTTTATCAGAAGGAACCCCGCGCAATGTTTCTGAATCTATATCCAACATAAAATTTTTGATGTAATTAAAATTTGCTGTGTCGTCATCGTTTCCGAGCAAGGATAACTTTTTATTCTTCGCTGCCAACTTCTTCCGTAATTCTGCTCCTGAGTTTCCACCTGCTCCCTGTGAAGTGATGACTTTGTTCGCCTCAACTTTTTTATCGATAAAATTGCCGATATCAACGACCCGGTTGACAAGTTGTGGCCCCCTGGCAAAATAATATCTTTCGGTTACTGAATGAGGTTGAACGACTTCTAATTGCTCAGGATAGTCCAGCGTACTTCCTGCCATCCACCGGGCAGCTTCCACGGCTTTTGCGGTAACGTAATGATCAGGGTTTTCTTCATAATGTCCCCAGGGATCATAGCATACAAGTGTGTCAGGTTTCAATAGTCGAAATAAGAAAATAAAACGTCCTTTGATTTCCTGGATGTTGTATTCATCCATTCTATGATTCCGGTATCCCAGGTTAAACACTTTTTTGAATCCGAATAATTTGGCAAAAGCATCGTTTGCAATTTCATTGTTGAGCACCACTTCGCCGTAACTGTTTCCTCTTCCTGCCGCATCATCGTTTGAAGTCCTGATTAAGTAGCCGGTGTACCCTTCATGAAGTAGTTTGGCAACCGTTCCCGCTGCAAAAAAAGCGATGTCATCACAATGGGGTTGAATTACAACAAGAACTTTTCCCTCGTGCGGCCTGCCACTTACTGGTCTTTCTATGAAGACTCCGGGCTCCGGACCATTATCACCATTTGTGACGGCTTTACCCGCTTTTTTCCCCAATAGATCAATTGATGCAGCGGCAGCTACCGGGGTCATTACTGCACCCGCCATAAAACTCTTACCAAAGAAATCTCTCCTTTTCATAAAAATGTATTTCAATTTTTTCAATGATAGAGAACGGCCAAGACTTTCTTACCAGGCAAGAAAACTAAACAGAGACTTTCGATAATTCTTCCATGATCCTTTCTGCTACTATTTTTTCCTGCCCCGGCAACATCATCCAGGGCGAAACGGTTATTGAATTTTTCCCTCCTCCATAAGCTTCAATGGAAGGATTGCCAGCGCTTAATTGCTTCAACATTTCATCGCCCGAAATTTTTATTTTCTCAGTGTCCCACGAAATGTTGAGAGTAGGGGTGTGGTCAGCAATCGGGGGAACGTAAGAACGGCTACTCACGCCTTTCACCGATTCTGCGGCTGATGCAATTGTTGCAACGCGAGCTTCCCACATTTTCCATTCAGCATCATGATCCTGCTGAAGGTATCTTTCGAGGGCAACATACATTCCCAGAATTTCTTCTTTATTTACTTTCATTCCACGGCCCACATTAAATCCACGTGGAGGCGAATTGAGCCTGGCCCCGGCAATAATTTCCTTTGTTCCCATCAGTATACCTGCGCTTTGAGGTCCGCGAATTGCCTTGCCACCGGAAAGAGCAACGAAGTGAAATCCCATATCATTGAAATGCCAAATGTTGGATACCGGCGGAATGTTTGCCGCTATATCGATCGATGCCGGCAACTTGTGTTTGTTGGCCAGCCTTAACCAATCTTCCGGCATTATAGTGCCCTCTACTGCGCCACTTCCGAGAAAATGCATTGAAGCTGTTTTTTCATTAACTGCCGCGTCAACATCTTCAGGTGTTTCCACAAAAACTAATTTTACACCACAGTTTATCAATGCATGATTATAATCAATTTTATGTCGTTTTTGAATGATCACTTCTGACTTCATTCCTGTTCCTTCGAGATTGGGAAGTTGTTCGGCTTTCTTACGATCAGTGCCGGTTAATATTCCTGCCATGCCCAGCGTAAGAGCGGAAAATGCACCGGAGGTTATCATTGCTGACTCCGCATGAGACATTTTAGCAACCTTTTCTCCCACTTTATCCTGCAATTCATCGAGCATGCAAAAGTCTTTGGAAGTATCGTTGATTGTTTCCAATACATAATCGTGCATCAATGATCCGGTCATAAAAGTGATTGTTCCCCGGGCATTAATGAAAGTTCGGATTCCTAATTCTTTAAACAGGTCTCTCTTTGCTCTTATTTTTAAGGGAGACCCACCAAATGCCGGGTTAAAAATATTTTTCCCAAAGATTCCGGCTGTCAGCGGAAAAATCGTCAATCCTTTAAGGATGTCTCTTCTTTTCATTTTTTAAAAATTTAACCTCGCTGTTTCTGAAAAATTATTTTGAAACTGAGAAGTTCATTGAATGCGTGTGGCTTTCCAGTCAGCCATGCCATATTCTCCCATGCTCACGCGGCCTTCCATTGCGTTGTTTTTCACGATTCCTTTGTATTCAAAATTGAGCCTTACACCTAATTTCGTATAGTTGGTCCAAATCAAAATTTCATTTCCATTGAGATGTCCCGTCAATGGACGCTGAGCGTAGCTTGCTATATGAATTCCCGACAGGTTATTGCCTGATTGTGTCAGTGTAAATTTCTGTTTGGCGCCGCTTGCGGCAAATTTCATTTCAACACTCCAATCTCCCGAAACATCAAATGAAGCTGCACTTAAATTCTTTGCTATAACCGGAGGCTTCGACAATACTTCGAAAACTCTTTCCGCAATTATTTTTTCTTCTCCATCTTCCAATTGAGAAGAGTTGATGGATATATTTGGTTGCATGTTGGGTGGAAATGGAAGAAAACTTCCGGCTCCGCTAACTGCCACTCGTGGATTGCCTTCCCAAAGGAGATTTTCTACATCATAGCCAGAAAGAGGAATTACAGATGTGTCCCAACTAACCATCAGATCAGGCGAAGGATTTGACCGTCCATGCGGTTGCCTAATTTCGGTAACAACACCAGGAATATTTTCAAGTCGTGACTCAATATTATTCAGCCAGTTGTTCCACTTGCGCATCTCAGCGACGTGATCTCTTTTGAACCACATCTCTACGGCAGTGAGCATTCCCATTATCTCTTCCCTGCCCACTTTGTAGCCTCTTCCGTATCCATGGTGAGGGGCGCTTGTGATCCATGCAGATTTTACCAGATCCTTTCGACCTAACAGTAAACCCGCACACTGAGGTCCGCTTAAATATTTTCCACCACTGTAAGCCACCAAATCCGCACCCTGTGAAAGGTGGGGATTCGGCAGCGATAAACCCTCAGCAGCCGCATCTACAAGGATGGGAATTTTGAGGGGTTTCACAATTGAGGATATTATTCGGGTTGAAAGCGGGCCATTTTCAGATTGTTGTCCGGCAAGGACCAGGACCATAGCAGTTCTATTGTTCACTGCTGCCTTCAGTTGCTCAGCGCTTGCTACTTCAATTAGCTTTACTCCAACTCCTCTTACGGCGGATTCGTAAGCCGTCCAGGAATATTTTGGAATGATCACTTCGCTTTTCATTCCCTCAAGATTGGGAAGTTGCCAAAGTTTATCAGGATTCCCACCGGTTAAGACTCCGGCGCATCCTACAATTAAGGCTCCTGTAGCTCCCGTAGTAACAATTCCCCATTCTGCGCCTGTAAGTTCTGCCAGCCTTTGAGCTGCGCCCTCCATTAATTCATCTAATTGCACATATTGTTCCGTTGCAGCCCGCATAGCCTGTTCTACTTCAGGCAACATACGGCATGCACCAATGATGGTGACCGTTCCTCTTCCGTTAATTACACTTTTCACTCCCAATGAATCATACACACTTCTTCCGGTGCCTTCGGATGAAGGCGGTCCCGACGTTTTCGGAGAGTCGAAACCTGCGGAATTTTGTTCATGTGCAAATGACTTAAAGGGAAAACTACCCCCGATAAGACCGCCAGCCAATGGAACCAACGCAAGTTCTTTTATCAGGTCTCTACGTTTCATTGCTATTTTTTTTCTTGTTTTTTCTCTTTTTCACGGTCTGCATTTCTCAACTTCCAGACGTCGGCAGGAATTACGGGAGTTGCCTTGTTACCAAAGTTTTGCCTGATATAAGTGGCTATGTCTGATATCTCTTTGGTCTTCAACACACTCCCCAGCGCGGGCATTGTATTGTTGTAGGATTTTCCTTTTACAGTGACCGGCCCTTCCAGCCCGTTAATGATCACGTGGATCAATTTTTCTTTATCGCCGGTCACCCATTCTGAACCGCTCAATGGTGGGAAACGATCGTTGCCCAATCCGTTGGTTTGGTGACATGCGCCACAATGAGTATTATACAGCTTTGCAGTCCTTGCCGTTATTGCTTTTTCAAGATTGTCTTTTATTTCGTCCGGCCTTTTGATATTCAAAGCAGTATTTTTTCGTGCTTCCATTGCTGCGAGTTGTTCCTTTCCAAACTGGCTTTTATCACCCTTAAACATCACACGCCATATCTTTCCTTTTTCAGATTCTGAAATGTAGAGCGAGCCGTCAGGTCCCATCGCAAGACCCATAGGTCTGTACTTAGCATCACTTGTATTTATAATTGTGTCTATACCTGCAAAACCATCCGCAAAGACTTCCCAAGGTCCTGATGGCAAGCCATCTTTAAAGGGAACAAAGGCTATGAAATATCCAGACTGCGGGTAAGGAGAACTGCTCGTGGAGCCGTGAAAGGCAATGAAGGCGCCACCTTTGTAACGATCCGGGAATTGCGAACCGGTATAAAACAATAGATCATTTGGAGCAAAATGTCCCGGAAATCCGATTAGGGGCTGTAGATATTCACTTCCTTTACCTTCTTTTTTTCCATCACCTCCGTACTCGGGGTTCAGCAATTTTTTATTTTGTATCTGATCGTAATAATAATAGGGCCAACCCACATCAGATCCTTCCTTTATTTTTAAAAACTCTTCTGAAGGAAGCACCGCACCCTGCCATACAGAAAAACGATCGGGCCAGGTCGGATGCAAATAATCACGTCCGTGAACGACTGTAAACAGGTTGTTGTCTTCATGATTCCATGCCAGCGCTACAACGCTTCGCATTCCGGTGGCAAATTTATAACCGTCTTTTTGAAACTGGTTTGGTTTAGCCTCATCAAAGCGCCAAATGCCTGCGCGGGTTTCAAGTAAGGGGCAAGGATCCATGCC
>JBBSPT010000045.1:0-11369 GCA_038258515.1 Chitinophagales bacterium
CCTCGATTGATGTGACACACTACCGCTTTGCACTTTCTTTAAATGATTCAAATAATATTATCTACGGACAGGCCACGATCAATTTCACTTTCAGGCAGACCTCCAACTCCGTTTATTTTGATCTTGCAGGAATTAATGATTCTACAGGAAAGGGGATGAAAGTAGTTCGGGTATTGGATGGGCGAAAGGATCTGCAATTTTCCCAGGACGGCAATCGACTTAATATTTTTTTCAGCGAAAATGTCGCCGCAAATTCTCAAAAGGAAGTGGAGGTATTCTACAAAGGGATTCCGGCCGACGGGCTTATCATAGATACCAATAAATATGGCAACCGCACCTTTTTTGGAGACAACTGGCCGAACAGGGCGCACAACTGGATACCCTGTAACGATCATCCTGCTGATAAGGCTTCTGTAGAATTTATTGTAACGGCGCCGGATCATTACAAAGTGATCGCGAACGGGATATTAGTTGAAGAATCAAGCAGACAACAGCATACAAAACTTACGCATTGGTCGGAGGAAAAGCTATTGCCTACAAAGGTGATGGTGATTGGCGTGGCAGCTTTCGATGTTCAACTTGTTGACGACATTGACTGCATTCCTATCACGAGTTGGGTATTCCCTGAAAACCGTGACAGCGGTTTTGCGCAATATGCTGTTGCAAAAACAATTTTCCCATTTTTTCTTAATTACATCGGCCCATACGCATATAAAAAGCTCGCAAACGTTCAATCAAAAACCAGGTTTGGAGGAATGGAAAATGCCAGCAACATCTTTTACTATGAAAATTCTGTACTAACCAAAAACATGGAACCCGCCAAAAATAGAAAATCTAATGAAGCATTGTTCGCCCATGAAATGGCCCATCAGTGGTTTGGGAATGATGCTTCCGAGATTGACTGGCAAGATGTTTGGCTAAGTGAGAGCTTTGCGACCTACATGAATCATTTATACATGGAGTCACGCTACGGTCCCGAGGAGTTGAAGAAAGAAATGCAGATTGACAGGGAAGCAGTAATTGATTTTTACAAGACGACTAAAACGCCCGTTGTTGACAATTCTCATGCTAATGATCTTATGGAATTATTGAATGTAAACACTTATCAAAAAGGGAGTTGGGTACTACACATGCTCCGGCACCAGGTAGGTGATTCAGTTTTTCAAAAAGGCATTCGTCTCTACTATAATACCTACAAAGGCAAAAATGCTTCAACGAAAAATTTCATTGACATTATGGAAAATGTAAGCCACCAGGATCTCAATACTTTTTTTAATCAGTGGCTATTCACAGCCGGGCATCCGATCTTAAAGGGAAACTGGCAATATGATGAGCACAAAAAATTATTAATCGTCAGCATCAGCCAGGAACAACATAGTCTTTTTCAATTCCCTTTGGATTTAGGAATTCGTCAAGGAGAAGAAACAATTTTCAAAACGATACATGTAAGTGAACGCAACACAGTCGTCAAGTTACCTGTTTCATTCAGCCCGGATTCTATTGTGCTGGATCCGAAAACTAATTTACTATTTGACGGAAATATTATTGAGGCGAAATAAATTTTTGCAGTCGTGTGGAAACCGTTCGTGCGAGGCAGATTTTACCTCAAAACAAATACTATTTCTTAGAATTTCTACCAAGCCACAGTAAGGAATTAATGATAAACTTATTTTGCATTTCGCTGCTAAAGGATGAGGATAGTTGCTTATTGGTTTTATGTTCATAGTCCATATCGTTGTGCCCCATGTTCAGATAAATCATCTTGTAATTTTTGTTCTGCCAGGCAACAGGATAATATCCGCTATGCCATATTTCGTAAAGCTTCGGCCCCGTTCCCAAGGGGAAGCTTGAAGAATCTATCGCAAGAAGGATTTTGAAATTTTTATTCTTCGATAGATCATGCTGCCAGCTATACCATTCATTCGGTGCACTCTTGAATATTGTTGGAAGGTGTTTTGTCGCCGGATGATTTGTTGCCTCAACTCTCAGAATGGCAGAAGTTGGACGCCAGGTATTACCCTTATACTCCCCCACTCCCAAAAAATCATTGTGGTACCAATCCCAGTCCTGCGGATATTTGGAAGGTGTGAGTGCAAAGCCGGCAAAATGAAATCCCATCCAGGCACCACCATTCTCCATGTATTTTTCAAAGGCTTCTCTTTGTTCGGGCAATTCAGGACGGGTATCTAAAAAAAGCACGACTTGATAGTTGGATAAAAATGCTTTATTCAAATTGCTCCAGTCGCTGGTAGAGTCATAAGTGAAGTGATACTTCGGCGCAATTGAATCAAACCACTTGTTTGCTTCGTGTACAAAACTTATGTGAGCGAGATCTTCCTTCGCAGTGAAGAAGGCGATGACATGAAACGAAGAATCCTTGTGCCGTGCTATCGTTTCCTTGCTTATCAGGAAGCCCGGTAAGCAGAGCAAAATTGTTCTGAGTATTTTCACACGCAATTATTAAAAAGTTTAAACCTCCATTTTTTAATTGCAACATAAATTACAAAAATTTATTTTCGACATTTGGCTAAATTTTTAAAATGCTTTTTGCTAATAACATTATGAAGTGTGGCAGGATTTTTATAGAAATAAAATAAATGTTTCATAAAGTTTTCCATTTTCACGGAGTAAATATCTTCCTTGGTTTTTGTATTCCCTTCATTCTCTTCGCCATCATGCAGGGCTGTGCAATAAGTAACGACCCGGCCCGCAATATTACCCGTCTTTTTGTAAAACACTTTCAAAGAAATCCGCTACCTGCGCCCTTTCAGGCGACATTTCACCAAATAAATTTTTGACCTGTGAACAAACATCTGCGTTTGCCAAGCCACAGCGTCCTTATAGGAAAGGGAAGAACAGTCTTATTGTCAAGCTTATTAAATATTCCAATAAATTAAAAACTTTGATCGTCTGCGCTTGGACCATAGCTTCCCGGAATAGGAATGTTTAACAATCTGAGATACACGCCTAATTGCGCACGGTGATGAATTATCTGGCTAAAAGAATGACGGATCATTTCATACTTCGTAAAAGTTGCGAGCACTTGCTCTCCCATTCTAAGCGTCCAGGCTGGAAGCAAATCTATTTCATCGGCATTCTCCAGTGCGGTCTTTCCTTCCTCGTAAGATTTTTCGAACAACGCCATCAATTGCTCACTATTCGCGACCTCAGCAGGCGCATAAGCGTTGGCAGCAAAATCAAGTTCGTCCGTTTCCAGTCCCAGCTTTGGCCATGACGGGAGCTCCGCAATATGCACAGCAAGTGATTTCATAGCCATACTTTTTTCATGTGGTTTAAAATCAAAATGCTCAGGCTTAACAAGCTTTAACATCTTTCTTGTTGTCTCTGCTTCCAGGTTCATTTCCTTTAGCAGCAATGGTAAAATTTCCATGATATAATTTTCCTGCAAAGGAAAGGAGTATTGTTTTTTTTAAAAAATTTAAATGCTTCCGTTTATATGCGTATTGAACATCCTAATGCTTTATTTTTGCGGCGGACAAACGGAATGCGAAAAACCCTAATGCCTTTCTTTGAAAAACCTGTGGAACTTTGTCCATGCTTTTTCAAATCCATTGTACAATCTACCTGGTGCTTCACCAGTAATAATAAAATATTTTGAAGGGAGTTGACTACATTTTTTAAAATACCTGGCTGGCCGATGAATAAAAAATTAATCTGTATTCCATTATTAGTAATCACAAGTTTCGCTTTTGGACAACTGCCCGCCGTGTCACAGGGCTTAAAGCATGAGAAGCTTAAGGTCTTCATTGATTGCAGCGGTACTTTTTGCGACTTGAATTATTTACGTTCAGAAATTAAACTGGTCGATTTTCTGCGCGACCGTTTAGCTGCAAATGTCCATGTACTGATCACATCACAGAGATCTGGTAGTGGCGGCAGAAATTACCAACTTATCTTTTACGGTCAAAATTCATTCAGCAACTATATCGATACCTTGCAATACGCCAATGAACCTACCGCAACTGATGACGAGAAAAGACATAATTTATCCCGTTATGTAATGTTAGGTCTCTCACCTTTGATTGCAAAAACAGTTTACGGCCAGGATATTAGGATTTCTATGAGAGTGGCGAGAGATTCTGGACAGATTTTGTTTCCTACAAAAGATAAGTGGAATTATTGGTTTTTCAGGATCAATCTTGATGGAAATTTAAGTTATGATAAGGTATACAAAAGTAGCACCTTGAATACGCGGTTCTCGGTGGACCGTGTAACAGACAATTTAAAACTTGAGTTCGATATTTACAGGAGCAGGGAACGTTCCGTCTATCAATATGAGGATACCGGCGTCACCACCACAACCGAAGTAAAAAACAGCAACTACGGTTTTTACAACAGCATCGTGAAGGCCATGTCACCGCATTGGAGTTATGGTTACCAGGCGAGGATAAGCAACAGTACTTTCTCAAATTATAAAAGCAAACTTTACTTCAATCCGGCATTGGAATATAATTTTTTCAATTACAAAGATGTCAATAACAAATTCTTCGTGATCCGCTATGGATTAGATATTATAAATAATCATTACTACGACACCACGATTTATCAAAAAATGAAAGAAACTCTGGCAGGGCAAAGCTTTTCAGCGGCCGTAACTTTGAATCAAAAATGGGGAACGTTTAACAGTGGGTTATCCTACCACAATTATTTCCAGGATTTTTCTCTTAATCACATTACTCTCCGGTTAAATCTTGAGGCCAGGATCACCGGTGCATTGTCGGTCAGCATGTATAATTCAGGAAGTATCGTACACGACCAGGTCAATCTTGCAGGTGGCGATGTGTCTGCCGAAGATGTATTAAGCAGGAGAAGACAACTTGGATCAACCTTCAACTTCAACTCATACTTTGGCCTGAGTTACAGATTCGGAAGCAAATACAATAATGTAGTGAATCCAAGGTTCGAAGGTTACGGAGGATTCTGACGAGAACTAACAAAAAAATCCACCCCTTGCGGGGTGGGGTTACTTATTATTCAAAACAATAACTAATGATATTTCTAAAACGGAAGTCTTCTAAGAATTATTGTCCGCAATTGTCCATTGCTTTTATCTGAGAATTCAAAACTGCGCTTTTTACTTTCCTGAAATTTTGTGTGACTTTATATCAGTTGATTTATTGACTATTTCTTAAAAATTAAGAGATCAATCTTCGCAACTCAATTGATCGTTACATTTTTAATGTATCGATATAAATAAGTTTTTATCCACATTCCAAACAAACGCTCCGAAAGCATGTTTAATCTTTCTAAACAATCCTTTAAACAAAAAACATTTTATGCTGACGAAAACATTTTTCACCGAACATTTCCGGACTTTACTATTCTCGTGCTTCATGGGAATATTTATTTTTTCATCTTGTAAGAAAGATGATGACGTAATGCCGACTCAACCCAATACAATTACTGATATCGTTTCATCAAATAATGATTTTACCATTTTGAAAGCCGCGGTCATTAAGGCAGACCTCGCAACAACTCTTAGCGGTCCAGGCCCTTTCACCGTATTTGCGCCTAACGATGCAGCCTTTACATCGGCAGGCATTAGTGCAGCTGCAGTGAACCTGCTTCCTGCCGATGCGCTGAAGAATATTCTTCTCTATCACACTATTCCTGCTAAAATCATGGCGGCCGATGTTCCTGCGGGTCCGAATGCTGCGGTTGCAACTGCAAACGGTGATTCAGTCTACGTAACAAAAAATGGAAATGGCGTTTTCATCAATGGCTCAAAAGTAACAACAGCCGATGTTTCAGCAGACAACGGAGTGATACACATCATCAACGGCGTCCTGATTCCACCAGCAGGAAATATAGTTGAAGTTGCACAAAGTGACACGACGTTTTCTTACCTCGTTGCGGCAGTTATCAGAGCCAGCCAGGGAGCTACCAATGTTGCACAAGTTCTATCAGGAGCGGGCCCTTTTACTGTATTTGCTCCAACCAATGATGCCTTTCGTGCTGCAGGCTTTGCAACTTTAAATGATATAAATGCTGCTGATCCCGCGATATTAACTGCAATCCTCACCTACCATGTAATCAGCGGAAGAATTTTTTCTTCAGATTTAGTCGACGGTGCAATGGCCGCTACAGTCAATGGAGGCAGCGTGACTATCGGCCTTAATCCTGCAGCTTCTGTAAAAGGCAACAGTAATACATCAGCGTCAAATATTATACTCGCGAATATTGTGGCGACCAATGGAGTCATCCACGCAGTGGACCAGGTGTTACTGCCTTAATCGCTAATCTGGAATTTCACACTCATAATATTGCCGGCTTTTTGAAAAAAGAGCCGGCAATTTTTTTAATAAGGCCTCAAGAAATTTTATGAAAAGCTGCTTTGAATCCGGAATCAGATTCGGATGGGATAGAAAGTAAATTTATTAAATCTTCATTAGAATCTGTTGCGGTAAAATCTGTTTTAGAGACTATAATTAAATTTGCAAAAAAGCTTATGGATTATAGAAGAAGTTTAGTTGTCATCTTTACCGGATTGATTTTATTAATTGCCCATTTGACTGCGGTTAGCCAGGCAAATATATTTTTTGGCAAAAAAGAAATCGTTTCAATAATTCCACCGAAGAGCGAACAAATACGGATCATCATCGTAAGCGATGCGGCGAATGAAATAGATGATGTATGGGCAATAGCGTTGGCGATTCTTTCGCCGGAGCGATTTAAAATTGAAGGTTTCGTTGGAAGTAATTTTGATCACACGAATATTGCGGAGGGACATAAAAGCATAGGAGAATCTGTTGACGTCATAAAAACAATTTTAGCAAAAGCGGGAATGACGCAGAAGTATCCGGTATTTGCAGGCGGAGATCCAATGCAATATGAGTTTGCACCGAGCGGCTCTGAAGGTGTTGACTTCATCGTTAAAAAAGCATTGGAAGGATCAAGCAAGGATCCTTTGTGGATCGTTGGATTGGGCTCAGCAACTGATTTGGCGTCAGCTTATCTCAAAGAGCCATCTATTGCAGACAAAGTGGTTATATTCTGGCACGGCCGCACCGAAGAGACCTGGCCATTTCGTGCTCATAACTATAACGTGAAAGGCGATATGCATGCAGCCAGGATGTTATTCCATTCACCTTTGCAATTAGTGTTGTTTGATACCGGCACAAAACTTTCTGCAGGAACATTAGAAGAATCACAGAAGAATGTGAAACCTTATGGGGCGCTTGGAGAATATCTTTATGACTATCGTTTGAAGAATGCTTATTTCATGGATCCGAAAAAAGGATATTTCGATTTGGGAGATATTGCGGTGCTTGTTGATCCTGATCTTGGGAAATGGCAGGAAACGATCTGTCCTACCATCACAACATACATGGATTATAATTTCTACAGGACAAATGGAAAATTCCTGCGGTGCTATGACATTGACCGCGATAAAACCTTTGCGCTTTTTTACAAAAAATTAAAAGAAAGCAATCTTCCTAAATAGCAAAGCCTTTCCTGTCGAAACAGCTCGTTCACAAAACTTCAATTTAAAGTGAATACTGACAATGGGAGAATATTTGTTTTTCAAAAAGTTCTGTTAATGAGGTTGACATGAAAATTCTTTCTCGCTACTTTTGAAGTCAACTCTTCAATCTTCAATCGAAACGATAGCATATTTATACATTCCTAAAACCTAAAAGTTAGAGCGAAAGTGTAATGTTTAGGATAAATATGTAACAGATTTTTTTATCCAAAAATCAGTCGTTTTGAAATCAGCATTTCACCGTTTTTTGATTTTCTGTGCAGGTTCAGATGAGGACATTCTAAAGAAATGTCCACGTTCAGAACACATCAAGCATGCGGGCTTCGGCGCGCTGGTACTCGTTCCTGCTACCTTGGGTCTGTTCTCCATGACTTATGCCATTTCTACTTTTGTAGATAATCCGTATTTGTATTTTCTCGCCGGTCTCACCTGGGCCTGCATTGTTTTTACCTTCGACAGGTTTATCATTTCATCATTCCGTAAAAAAGGTTCTGTCGCGAAAGACATTACATCGCTCACATTCTTGTCGAGGATTATCTTTTCCATATTCGTTGGTATTGCGGTAGCGCATCCACTCGTTCTTTTATATTTCCACGAAAGTATAGAAGTGAATATGAATGAAGTTGCTCACGCAAAAATTGACAGCATAGAAAACGTTTACCAGTTACAAAGAAAGAGTTTACAACTTGAGAGCGATACGATCAACAGGAATCTTCAGTCTTTAGCAGATACCATTCACATGCAGGAAGGAATTTTGCATGATGAAATTAAAGGGGTTGTTCGCAATGATGACCGCACCACCGGCAAAGCGGGCGAAGGACCCACTTTCAAATATGACACTGCGTATCTCAACAGGCTTTATAATGACCTCGCTGCAAAAAGAACAGCGAATGAATCTAAAAAATCGTTCAACGAACTCGCAGTTAGCAAGCTGGATTCGGCACAAGCATTCAAGATAAACAGATTGACTTTCAGCCATGACTATCTTGAACGCGAGAAAGCACTAAGCAGATTATCAGCTTCAAATGATATTATTAGAATCACTACATGGTTCCTGATTCTCTTTTTTATTCTCATCGATATTCTTCCGGTCACCTGGAAGGGACTAACTACAAAGGGTCCGTACGATGAATATCTTAATGAAACGGAATTGCGAATTCGAAATGAAGTACAGGAAAAAATAATCGATTCCGAAACAAAATTGGAAATTCACAAACGCAATAAAGAAAGAGAACTGCTAACCCATTCCGAAAGTATAAAGGCTGATGGATTTTATAACTGAGCCAATCATCTTTCCCAGACCAGTCACGTCTTTGCGAGCCGCTCATAGAAACTTTTCGAATAAATAAGGACTGCGGCGGCGAAGCGATCTCCTTGGAATCATTCCTTCAGATAGATCGTAAATATTGGGATCAATAACAAATCCCTCGACCAGCGACATACATTGGAGGAAGTACCGTATTTTCAGTATCATTATGAACCGCGGAGGGTTTACTTATATTATAACTACTCAATACAACACCGTTCTATATACTGGTGTAACATCAGCGTTGAGGAGTA
Source organism: Chitinophagales bacterium (assembly GCA_038258515.1). Classification (GTDB taxonomy): domain Bacteria; phylum Bacteroidota; class Bacteroidia; order Chitinophagales; family Chitinophagaceae; genus Ginsengibacter. The sequence continues at coordinate 9,065 of JBBSPT010000045.1, forward strand.
GAATTTTTGAACATCGAACTAAGTTTTATCCAAAAAGCTTTACTGCAAAATACAATTGTAATAAAATTGTCTGGTATGAGTTTTTCCCATCAATACAGGAAGCGATTGATAAAGAAAAACAAATTAAGGCCGGGAACAGGAAAGCAAAGGAAGCATTGATAAATGATTTAAATCCGGGTTGGAAAGATTTATGGACGCAAATCCAGGATTTATAGGTTCTTCAATTGCAAGCCCAGTCACGTATTTGCGAGCCGCCCTGAAAAACTTTCGAAAGAAAAACGGCGGCGAAGCAATCTACTTGTGTAACGTTTTCAACGAGATTGCCACAAAGTTTTCTTTCAATTCTTCTGCTAACACAAACACTCCACTCGAAAACTTTTCGCAATGACGGAGTCCGTGGATAAAACGCTTTCGAACGCACACTATCCATGTTAGCCGAATCCATCCAGCCATATTTAAGACTTCCTCGCCGCAAGTATAACGACCCAGTCCAGTCACGTCTTTGCGAGCCGACGACAGGAACTTTTCGAATAAATAAGGACTGCGGCGGCGAAGCAATCTCCTTGAGTATTTCTGCAAGGAAATTGCCACAACGTTTTCTTTAATCTCTTTTCCACCACAAAGATTCCACGAGAAAACTTTTCGTAAGGACGAGACTGTGTGCAACCGTTTTCGAAGGTACGCAACCGATGACAGTCAAGTTACATTGGGTACTATTCAAATGTCAAACAAAAGACTTGCAATCAAAATAAATTACCTTTAGCCTGATTTTCCTAACGACAACTTGCGCTTTTTCAATTACGATTGCATGGAAACTTTTTTTGAAATAGATTCTTCCCGGAAGACTCCGAAATACATGCAAATAGTACATTCCATCACCAAAGCAATCAAACAGGGAAAGGTTAAAAAAGGAGACCGGATCTTTTCAATCAATGAACTAAGCAACGAGTTTTTAATCTCCCGGGATACGGTTCAGAAAGCATACGACCTGTTGCAAAAAGATAAGATACTTATAGCCGTAAAAGGAAAAGGCTTTTATATTAACCGAACGGACCTGATAAACCGATACAATGTCTTGCTCATTTTCAATAAGCTAAGTTCTTACAAGAAAATGATCTACGATTCTTTTGTGACTACGCTGGGAGCAAAAGGACATGTTGAACTGAAAATTCATCATTCCAATATAAAAGTTTTTGAAGACATTGTACTCAGCGGCCTTGGAGAATATGATTTTTATGCGATCATGCCGCACTTTTATGCAGACACTGAAAGAGCCTTGGAAATTATAAACTTGATTCCACCGGAGCAATTAATTTTATTGGACAAAGATGTGGAATGCACGGAAGGCTATGCTGCAGTTTACCAGGACTTTGAAAACGACATTGCGGATTCGCTCGAAACAGTATTTGATTCCATAAGAAATTACGATGAGCTTATTTTGGTTCATCCCGGCACAATGTATCCAATGGAAATTATTGACGGGTTTAAGAAATTTTGTTTGCAAAATAAGTTTGACTACGAACTTGTAAAAAGTGTTCGTGATTGTGAAACTCTTAAATTGAAAAGCGCTTACATCGTGATAGAAGAAATAGACCTCGCCAACATTATTAAATGTTGCAGAAATCAAAATCTGAAAATCGGGAAAGACATCGGCATCATATCATATAACGACACACCGCTTAAAGAAATTCTTTTAGACGGCATTTCGGTAATTTCTACGGATCATCACAAAATGGGTGAAACCGCCGCCCGGCTGATACTGGACCAGAAAATAGAAAAGCTAAGAAATCCCTTCAGGTTCATTTCAAGAAAGTCACTTTAATTTGTCCGGTAGTTTCGCCTCATCGAATTTCATTCAATGGCAGTGTGCTAATTATGAAGATGGCTGTCTCTTTCCAAATTATTTCCATCTCCTGCAAAATTCATCTGCATATTTATTCTACAGGACCGAAATGAAATTTACCATCCCATTCTGAATTAAAATCGTAAGAACCTGATCCAGCTTTAAAGACGCGGTACCCATTGTTGTATGGAATGTTCAAAGTGATTCCCGATTCAGATACAACACTATTTTCATTGGAAGGAATAAAAATCGTTGCCGTTGTATTCGGAGGAATGACAACATGCAAAGAGAATTTAGTTCCTTCTTTTTTCCAGTCGCTAACGATTTTTCCTCTTACTGATTCATACGAACCCTTGGCCCATGTGAGGCCTTCAGGAGGTTGCGGCTCAACAACTATTTTTTCAAAACCCGGAGCGCCGCTGTTGATCCCTAAAATTGAGCGGTACATCCACTCGTCGATAG
>JBBSPT010000046.1:0-11275 GCA_038258515.1 Chitinophagales bacterium
CGTGGCGTTTTGTACGTAGGATTGGATATTTTTCATTAAAGCTATTTTTATATGACACACATTACCCAGGACGATTTGGTGCAATATCTTTATAACGAAACTTCAGACAGAAAATCTGAGTTCATTAAAGAGGCCTTGGAAACGGATATGGAACTGAGAGACACTTTTGACGCCCTTCTTTTATCGCAAAGGAATCTTGAAGAAATTGATCTATCTCCCAGGAAAGAAGCTGTAGACAAAATTCTGCAGTATGCCGCAAAGAATGAGAAGCAATTGCACTCGCATTAGAACCTTTAAAAAAAGTTAATTTCGTCCTGTTCAAAAGACAGGACTTTTTTTATGAGAAAAGCGGAACGTTACCGGTTTGTGATACAATACTTTTTATCTCATTTACCTGATGCCGAAACAGAATTGATCTATGATGACCCCTACCAGCTTCTCGTATCTGTAATACTGTCGGCTCAGTGCACTGATAAAAGAGTAAACGAAACTACGCCTGCATTTTTCCAGAACTTTCCAGAAGCAAAGAGTCTTTCAAAAGCAACATTTGACGAAGTTTTTCCTCTCATAAAAAGCATTTCATATCCAAACAACAAAACCAGACACCTGATTGGAATGGCTGGAATGGTAATGGAAAAATTCGGCGGTCAGGTTCCGATGACAGTTGATCAGTTGATGCAACTGCCGGGTGTAGGTCGCAAGACAGCCAACGTAATAACATCCGTAATCGACAACCAGCCAAATATGGCGGTTGACACTCACGTCTTTAGAGTAGCTGCCAGGATAGGGTTAACCACCAACGCAAAAACGCCATTGGCAACTGAAAAGCAATTGGTCGCACACATTCCCGAAGCATTGATCCATAAAGCACATCACTGGCTCATTCTGCATGGCCGGTACATTTGTGTGGCGAGACGCCCGAAATGTGAAATTTGCGGGATAAGACCAGTTTGTAAATACTATAGCCAGGTCGTGGAAAAAAAATTTGAATAAAAAAGACTGCTCAGTTGACGATAAGATTTCTGAGGCTAAGATTTTAACAACCTTTTCATCTCGTCAACCAGTTCTTGTCTTGTCAGAGGCACACCCATAATTTTATTATATCCTTTCGCATCCACGAGGTACTGATCACGAATCACCTTAATCAGTTGACCATTGTTTAGCTCGGGAATTAGAACCATTTCATAATTTTTTAAAATATCCCCGAGGTTCTTCGGGAATGGGCGAATATATCGGAGATGCGTATGAGCAACTGAGTGTCCTTCGGCGAGCATGGACGCAACTGCACTCCTGATAGCACCATATGTGCTTCCCCAGCCAAGAACCAGCAGGCTGCCCTTCTCCGGTCCATTATCAATTTTTTGTTCCGGAATATCGTCGGCTATCTTATCAATTTTTTGTTGCCGGATCTTCACCATTAACTCATGGTTTTCCGGATCATAACTCACGTTGCCGGTGATGTTTTGCTTTTCAAGTCCTCCAACCCTGTGCTCAAGTCCGGCGTGTCCCGGAATAGCCCAGGGTCTTACAAAATTTTCGTCGCGAAGATAGGGTTGAAATACTTCTTCGTGATGTCCCAACTCAGTTTTAAAATTTACTTTAATGGGTGCAAGATCCTTGCTCTCCGGGTATCTCCAGGGTTCCGCTCCATTGGCTATATATCCATCACTTAAAAAAATGACAGGGGTCATATGCTGTACGGAAATCCGGGCTGCTTCATACACAGCTCCAAAGCAATCACTAGGCGTGGAGGCTGACACTACGGGCATCGGACATTCGCCATTTCTTCCGTATAACGCCTGTAATAAATCACTTTGCTCGGTTTTAGTCGGTAAGCCCGTAGAGGGGCCTCCTCGCTGCACATTACAGATCAGGAGCGGAATTTCAAGCATGACTGCAAGTCCCATTGCCTCTGATTTCAACGCCATTCCCGGGCCACTCGTAGTGGTAACTCCAAGACTTCCGCCATAGGCGGCTCCAATCACAGAGGAAATAGCTGCTATCTCATCCTCTGCCTGAAAAGTTTTTATGCCAAAAGATTTGTGCCTGCTCAATTCATGCAACACATCACTGGCCGGCGTAATGGGATAAGATCCCAGGAACAATTGCAAGCCGCTTTGCTGGGATGCCGCTATCAGTCCATAGGCAAGAGCCTGGTTTCCCATGATACTGCGATAATTTCCCGGAGGCATTTTTGCCTTCTCTACGGAATATCGCGTGGTAAATGTTTCGGTGGTTTCACCAAAATTGTACCCCGCTTTTAAAACGGTAATGTTGCTTTCAAGAATGGCAGGTTTTTTTGAAAACTTTTCCGTTAAGAACTTAACCGTATTGTCAATGGTTCGACTATACATCCAATACAAAAATCCCAGGACAAACATATTTTTAGCTCGATCCTTTTCTTTCGTGCCCATTTCAAAATCCTTCAATGTCTCTCGGGTGATTTTAGTTACATCAATTTTTATGACTTCATAACCATCCAGGCTACCGTCTTCAGTAGGGTTTATTCCATCCGGATAATTAGCAAGCCGGAGATTTTTCACGTCAAACCCATCTACATTGATTATTATTTTTCCACCTGGCTTTAATGCCCTAAGATTTGTTTTTAAAGCTGCCGCGTTCATCGCTACTAAAACATCGCAAGTATCTCCCGGTGTGAATACAGGATCGCTGGAAAATCTCAATTGATAGCCACTCACCCCTGGCAAGGTACCCTGCGGGGCCCTGATCTCTGCCGGAAAATCCGGAAACGTTGCGAGATCAATGCCAAGCATAGCTGTGTTGTTAGTGAACTGAGTTCCGGTAAGTTGCATTCCGTCTCCGCTATCGCCGGCAAATTTGATAACTACGTCTTTTAAAACTTCTTCCCTTGTATTCATAATAATTTTTGCTTATTCACAAAATTAAAGTTTGGAGATGAAAATGCGATTTGTTTTTTGCATGCAAAAACTACTACGATATAAGTATGAATGGCGTTTACAAGCCGAACTTTTGACATTCCCAAAAAATCCTGAAAATCTCCCGCTAATTTACTCCTGGAGAGTTGTAACAATTACTCACTTTCTTTGCAAAAAATTGATTCTTCGGAATGCTGAAAGAACAGACAAAGGAACTGCGGTATTTTTTATTCAGCCAATACCTGGCTGATGGAATACGCATTGCGGTAGAGATTGTATTGCCTGCGGTTGTGTTTGCGTGGTTAGGCAGGTTAGAGATTGGAATTACTATATCTCTCGGGGCATTAGCCGTAGGGATCAGTGATGGGCCGGGGCCAGTGGAACACAAGAAGAATGGAATGCTCTATTGCAACATTATTGTTTTTCTGATGGCGCTGCTAACAGGTTTCCTGAATCATTCTGTTTTTTTGACAGCGTTGCTGGTTTTGTTCTCATCGTTTTTCTTCACAATGTTTACAGTATTTGGCAACAGGGCTACAACAATCGGTACCGCAGCGCTGCTGATCATGGTACTGAGGATTTCAAATATATTGCCTGCATCAGCAGTGGTCTTATCGGGTTTGCTCATTTTATCCGGAGGTATTTGGTATATGCTTGTCGCAATGTTGTTCTACAAGCTAACTCCATATCGCCCGGCGCAGAGGGCTTTGGGCGATTGTATCCGCGAAACTGCGGCATTCCTGACAATAAAGTCTGACCTCTTTTTGCCGTCAACAAACCTGGACGAAGCATACGATAAGTTAGTTCACCAGCAGGTTGCTGTGAGCCAAAAGCAGGATGAAACAAGAGAACTTCTTTTTAAAAACAGGGCGTTGCTCAAAGAATCAACCCACTCCGGACGGAAGCTCGTTGTCACGTTTGTGGAAGTGGTAGATCTTTACGAACAGATAACTGCTAACTGGTATGATTACAACCTGCTAAGAATTAAGTTTCTTGACACCGGAATTCTTGAGAAAATAGCCGTGTGCGCAAAAAGCATCTCGAATGAGTTAGACAACATTGGATATGCTATTCAATCTAATTCTGACTACACTAAGCAACGCAACCTTTTCGAAGAGCTGCAAAACCTTAAAACCAACATTGATGCAATCGGAAATGCCGGAATAAATAATTTTCTCTTAAAAAAAGTGTTGATTAATCTTCGAAAACTTGTGAGGCAAACCGATGAAATGCTGATTTATTTTAGCACAGAAAGAGCATCCAAAAAACAATTGCGAAGCGCCGGCGAGTATTCAAGATTCGTTTCCCATCAGCCTATAAGTGCCAGGATCTTTCGGGACAATCTTACCATGAAATCCTCTGTCTTCAGGCATGCGCTAAGAATGACGATTGCTTGCATGCTGGGATTTACTATCTCGAAATTGTTGTCCTATGGTCACCATAGTTATTGGATCCTGATGACTATTATTATCATTTTGAAACCGGGCTTCAGCCTCACCCGTCAGCGAAATTATGAACGTTTTACAGGAACTCTTGCAGGAGGAATTATCGGGCTATTGGTCATTGCGTTTGTTAGAGATCCTGTCGCCCTTTTTATAATCATGTTCATCTTTATGATCGCAACATATACTTTTGTACGCCTGAGGTATTTGGTGATGGTGATCTGCATGACACCTTACATTCTCATCTTCTTTAATTTTTTAGGCCTTGGTATTTTTGACCTCGCAAGTGAAAGATTATTAGATACTGCGATTGCTTCCGTAATTGCATTTCTTTCGAGCTATTATCTTTTCCCGTATTGGGAGTCAAAACAATTGCCGGCTCATATGGCAGCTAATCTCAAAGCAAACCTTGAGTATCTTCAAAAATTAGGAAATATTATTTGCGGAAACAGTAGCGCTTCACTCGAGTATAAACTGGTACGAAAAGAGGTGATTGTAAGTACAGCAAACCTGGCAGCAGCATTTCACAGGATGCTGAGTGAACCAAAAAATAAACAACTTCATTCCTCAAAGATTTATGAATTCGTGGTACTCAACCATGTTCTCTCGTCAAACATCGCAGCAGTCGCAGATTACGTTTCTGCAAATGAAAAGATTAATGCAGAAGGTCTGTATCAGCCTGTCAGGCGCTCGATGGATATTTTAAAAAAATCACTTCATGAACTTGATAAAAGCGCTGAAATTTCCTCGTTTGAAAAATTATCCATCAGCACAAATGACAACAAAATAATTGATAGAAGTCTAACCGAGCAGGTGAACTTTATTAATAAAGTAGCCGTTGACATTGGAAAAATAACTTCACAAATCGCAACCCAATCATAGACCCAATACATTTATTTACTTCAGTTCTTAGAAAGAAAAAGAGCCACCTGATTTTAAGGTGACTCTTCTCAAAAAAAACTTATTTAAGTTAATACCCCTGGTTCTGCACGAGGTACCCTGGCAAATTTGAAGATCCGTCTATAGCAGTCTGCGGTATCGGGAATATTCTTTTCTGCACGTCTGTACTATTTTTTTCAGTCCATGTATCTTCATACTTTCCAAACCTTATCATATCGGTGCGTCTAAGCATCTCCCAATAGAATTCAAAACCCCTTTCACGAAACAGCAAATCGAGCGATAAGGACGGAAGGAGCGCAGCCGGCGATGTTGCGGTTCTGGATGCTCTCACCGTATTTACGTCAAGCAGTGCACCGGGCTCGTCTCCCTTTCTCAATTTTGCTTCTGCCCTCATAAGATAAATATCTGCCAGGCGAAGAATCACGATGTCATGCTCTCCAAAATTTCTTCCGCTCACGGAGGTTTTGCTAAACTCATACTTCTCTACGCGGTAGCCGGTATTGTAATTACTCCCGGCTACAGAAAAATCAACATTTTCAGTAAAGTCTACTGCCAAATCCGGCTTATTCCGTGTATCATAATACAAGGGACCCACCTTCATTTTCCCATCAGCGCACTTTAGGAATACACCGTTAACTCTTAGCAACCCATATTGCTGACCTCTTAGAATTCCGCGGTTGATATTAAAATCCGCAGCATCCACACATGAATCCGCAGGGTTGGTGTAGATGGATAAGTTTTGTTTATAGAAACGTGGATCTGCAGCTGCGGGATCCAAAGGAGCGTTTGCTGTTACCCATGTTTCATAGAAGTCAGAAGTGATCGACGGGCCATCAGTGCCATTAGCGCCGGTATAGGCAGGAAGCGGAAACTGGTCCCCTGACAATGAGAAATACGCCATCCGGTTGTGTCCATTTAAATCGGCACGTTGGTCAACAACGAATATCAATTCTTTGTTGGTGTGGTTTGCATCGTCAAACAATGAAAAATAATCTGATGATAAAGCATACTGATTTGAGCCGATGATTTTATCACAGTACTCAATTACTTTATCCATATCTGCCGGATTAAAAGTAAAGCTGGAAGCATAACGATCGTGATAAACTGCGGCATTCAGGTGAAGTCTTGCGAGCAATCCCCAGACGGCAGCTTTTGTAAGGCGTCCTGGTCCTGTGGAATTGTCGAGTAGCGGTTCTACTGCCAACAACTCCGACTTAATATATTCTACGGCTTCGTCACCCCTGAGAATGACAGATGTCTCTCCTGGTTTATCCTTGACGAAAATTACGCCAAACAGGTCAAGCGTCAGCATCGAATAATAAGCCCTCATTCCCCTCGCTTCTGCAAGATATGTTTTGGCATTCGCATCAGTATTTGCGGGCAAAGTGTTGAGTGCAGTAATTGACCTGGATATCCCAAGCAAAATATTATTCCAGGTAGATTTTACATTCGGGTCAGTACTGGTTGTTTCATGCTTGTGCAGGGAAAGATAAATTCCATTATCTCCCCAATCTGTTCCTCCACGATAAGGAAGAATGGCTTCGTCCGTTGAAATTTCCTGGAGGGCGAAATAAGTGGTATGCCGGAAAATTTCCGGGAGAACAGCATACACCGGCGCGATGATACCATCGGCGATTTGATTATCGCTCAGGCCCGTGACAGAAGATTCATCAAGAATATTTTCTTTAAGTTTTGTGCAACTGGAAAATGCTGTTATACTGATGAAAATAAGAATCAGCTTTATAATTTTCTTTTTCATGTTCGTAATTTTAAAATGAAAAGTTTAATCCAAAAATGATTGACCTGGCTTTCGGATAACTTAAATAATCGATACCGTAAGATGAGATACCATTGATGGTTCTGTCTGTATTCACTTCGGGATCATAGCCATCATATTTTGTTGATACAAAAAGATTTTGACCGGTCACGGATAAGCGGATGCCGGTAAACCACCTGTCAACTTTTAGCGCAGCCAGGTTAAAGTTGTAACCGAGCGTTAGGTTGTTTAGCCGGAGATAGGCTCCATCTTTGAGATATCTTGTGCTTACCGGGGCAGCATTGCTTGTCGATTCTTCAGGACTGGCAATTGCTTCTTTCGTAGTGTTCACATTTTTTGACAACTTCAGTTTATAGAAATAAGAATTAGCCGTATTATCATAAATTTTGTTTCCCGAAACTCCATTGAAATTGGCCGTAAGGTCAAATCCTTTAAAAGCAAGACTACTGTAGAAGCTGTAGATGGTATTTGGCAATGCAGTGCCCGCGGCAATTCTGTCCTTATCAGTAACAATACCATCCTTGTCAAGGTCACGATACTCGCTCAAACCATCAGCATCAAAACCAATGAACTCCTTCAGGTAAAATGTACCGATAGGTTGACCATTGAGATAACCATTGATGGTAGCGGAAGTCAAACCTGAACCAGAGGCGGAACCTGAAGGAATAACCGAATATGGTGAATTTTCCACAACATTATCTAACAGTGTGAGGTTTCCTCCTACTTCGTACACAAGTCCTGACCTCGAAGAATGTTTGTAATTAAGGTCGAACTCAAGCCCGTTATTTGTGATCGTCATATCTTTCACATTTGTCCAGAAAGTGCCTGCAGGCTGCACCGGATCTGCCGGAATTACTTCTAACAAAATATTATTAGACACTTTATGAAAGGCATCGATCGTTCCTGAAAACGCGCCGCTGCCAATACTAAAATCAAGACCTATATCTGTTTGTTTCGAAACCTCCCACTGTATGTCAGGATTGGCAAGCCGGGAATAAACTGTTCCAGCGGGATATGGTCCTGCAGGCGTTAACGGGTAGCTTGTGGATGAGGACACCTGTGATGTAAACAGAGCCTGCGTAATTTTTGAAGGAATTTCCTGGTTGCCTGTCAATCCCCATCCGGCTCTTAGTTTCAAATTGCTAAACGCAGAATTTTTCATGAAATCCTCTTCAGAAATCTTCCAACCAACAGAAAAGGACGGGAAGTATCCGTACTTATTATTTTCACCAAACTTTGATGATCCGTCTGCTCTTAAGGTGGCGGTGGCGAGGTACTTATTATCGTATTGATAAGTTGCTCTTCCAAAAAATGATTGCAATTCATTGATCACCGCGAAGCCTCCTGGCTTGTTACCTGCGAGAGTTAGTTCCTGTCCTAAACCCGGGTTATAGATTGGCTCAACTGATGATATTGGAAACCTATTGATACTATTATTTCTTCCCTGCAAATAGATCTTTTGATAGGAATGGCCAGCCAACGCGGTGAGGTCATGGTGAGAAGTATTCAAAGTGTAGGTGAGATAATTTTCAATCAGCGTATTCCTGTTGTAATTATAATAACTTTCCAGGCGTCCATCACGTTGAGGAACTGCATTCGGTAGCGCCTGGATGTCGCGATTGGAATTTGAATTATCAACGCCCACGTTTAATTTATAAACAAGGCTCGGAATAATTTTAAGTGAAGCTGCGATATTCCCGATTACGCGGTTGATGGACGTAATGTCCTTATCAAGATCAAAATAGATCAACGGATTGTTGATATTTTGATATTGAGCTGGGTTGCCGTCTGCATCGTAAGCGGGGTAAGTTGGATTATTCGAAATGGCATCACCGATAATATTTCCAATTGGTGGAATTTGATTTTTGGTATTTGTGTAGTTTAAATTCGCTTCAAGAATCAACCTGTTTTCGAGAAATTTCTGCGTCACATTGAATCTGCCCGAATATTTATCGAATTCATTTTTCTTGATAATTCCTTGTTGAAGCTGGGTTCCAAATGAAGCGTAATAAGTGAGCCTGTCTGCGCCCCCGCTCAGCGTCAAATTGTAGTTCTGGGTAATGGCTGTCCTGGTGACTTCCTTTTGCCAATCGGTAGAGCCTCCCTCGTCATCTAATGTTCCGCCGAGCTTGGGTACTTCTTTACGGAATTCGGCTGCCGTTAACACCGGTAAAGGATTGGCAATTTTTGAAAAGCCAATGTTTGACGAAAACCCAAGTGAAGACATACCGGCCTTTCCGCGTTTCGTCGTAATCAGAATGACTCCATTTGCGCCCCGTGATCCATAAATAGCTGTCGCAGATGCATCTTTCAAAACATCAATGGATTCTATATCCTGGGGATTGATAAAATTTAATGGATCTCCTCCGCCCGTGCTGGAATTGTCAAGTGGCAGGCCATCCACAACAAATAGCGGCGTGCTTCCGGTTCTCACGCCTCCGGGTCCACGAATGGAAATTCCCAAAATGCCTCCCGGCTGGCCGCTTGCCGAGGTTACGTTCACTCCTGAGATTTTGCCCTGCAAAAGTTCCTGCGGAGAATTTATTATTCCTTTGTTAAAATCTTCATTCTTTAACGATTTGACAGCGCCGGTGATATCCTTGCTTTTCTGTGTACCATAGCCGATCACCACCACCTGATTTAATTCAGAAGAAGTAGGACTGAGAGATACGTTAAGACGATTTCCTGAACCAACCGGAACTTCCTGAGTAACGTAACCAACAAAGCTGATTACGAGAATAGAGTTGTTGTCGGGAGCTGTAATTGTGAAATTTCCTGAGGCACCCGAAACTGCACTGGTGCTGCTTCCTTTCACAACGATGGTGGCGCCTTCCAGCGGCTTATCATTACTTCCATCGCGTATGGTTCCTTCGATGGTGACCGGGGGAAGATTTGCTGTTCTTAAGTGAGGATGTTCAGCAAAAACGTTTTCGTAAAAAACCGTGCAGAACATTAGGGCCAGCAAAAGTATTTTGGGCCACTTTTTCAAAAGATAGTTTTTTCTCATGTTTTAGTTATTTGGCTTTGATGAAGAAAATCAGGAATCAAGTTTAGATCCTTTCCTGCGTTTTGATTTTATGGAGAAAACTGTTAGCAGAAATTGAATGGCGGTGAGATTGTACCTGCAATCATTCCGGGCGACCTTTATTTGTTTTCATTGATCGGTTGTTAATTTACTTTTTGGGGTTATCAGCTATAGTTGGGTAAGGTCATTGATTATTGAAAGAAAAAAATCTTTTAAATGCTACGGCAATCCCGACATCACCACCTTTATCACTAAAAACTTTGTAATTTATGGATTAAAATTTCAGAACCGGTGGAAGATATTTCTCAACCAGATCCTGGTAATAAGGCTTCAGCTTCTTCCAATCCGGCTGCTCCGGGTTTTTTGAATATAGATCATAAGGGTTGAAGAGTTTAACCCATTTCAGCATTTCCCGGTCGTGGCCATCAAGCAAATATTCGTAGCTGCCCTCCCGGTGCCATGCGTAGAAAGAGTGATAACGTAACATGTACAATCCGCTTTCGGGCAAATGATCTTTCAGCATCTGATAAACATACTCATCATGTCCCCAGGACATCGTTACATTGCGCAACCCGCAACCTTTTTCATACACTCCATATTGTTCCTGGTATTGCGGATTGGAAAAGTCAGGATTGCTTTTGAAAAATTCCGGGTAAACAATTTTTTCTGAATAAGGACAGCCAACGGGGAATGTGTCACCAACTACAGCCCATTGTGGTTCGCCAAACAAACAAAGGACTTTCCCCATATCATGCATGAGGCCCACGACTACCATCCAATCGGGATGACCATCTCTTCGTATGGCTTCCGATGTTTGCAACAAATGCTGAAACTGATCAAGGTCGGTATCAGGATCTGAATCATCAACTAACTGGTTCAGGAACTGAAATGCGTCCCAAACGGGCATTTCTTTTTTATCAAACTTCAGGTAATCTTTTCTTTTGCCGAGTACGAAATCGTACGTCTGGAATTGATGATTCAGGCGGTAAAATTCCTTAACCGTATCCCTGGAAGGTTCCTCGTAATTGCGATATTCCTCCGAGGATTTCGCAGTCGCAATTGTTCCGGGTTCCGGATACCTGAGTAGTACATCATCTTCCCATTCATCCAAACTTCCCAGGGGGTTCGTTTCTTTTTCAGAGAATTTTTTTTCATTTGTATTCATAGCCATGATTTAAGAATTTTAGCAGATCGTTTAACCAAAATAAAGATTTTTTTAGCCGATTCGGACACC
>JBBSPT010000047.1:0-11153 GCA_038258515.1 Chitinophagales bacterium
CAAACAACCAGAAGAACCATTTACCTAGTTTTTCATCAAGGATCTTTCCTGTCATTTTAGGAAACCAATAGAACAGTCCGCAGAAGACACCAAACAAAGAACCTCCTACCAACACATAATGTAAATGAGCAACGACGAAATAAGTATCGGTAACCTGCAAATCAATTGGAACGATGCTGAACGCGATACCACTTAAACCTCCTATTGTGAACTCAATTAAAAAAGCAACTGCAAAAAGCATGGACACTGTAAGGCGTATCCTTCCGCCGTACATCGTCCCAAGCCAGTTGAAAATTTTAATTCCGGTTGGTATTCCAATCAACATGCTGCTTGCAGAAAAAAAACTGTTGAACGTATTTCCCAGCCCGGCTGCAAACATGTGATGTGCCCACACTCCGAAAGAAAGCAATCCGATCGCCACGGTGGAGCCCGCAACGAATGCATATCCAAAAATTTTCTTCTGCGAAAAAACCTGGATCACTTCTGAATAAATGCCGAAAGCAGGTAGAATTAATATATACACTTCAGGATGGCCGAATATCCAGAAGAGATGCTGCCAAAGCAGTGCCGAGCCTCCGGAAGCCGTGTTAAAAAAATGAGCATCCAGGAGCCTGTCGATCAGCAACATTAAAAGCGCTGCATTCAGGGAAGGCAATGCTGCGAGAATCAGAAAACTATTGACAAGCGCCATCCAGATAAACAATGGCAATCTTTTTAAAGTCATTCCCTTTACCCGCAATTTTAAAATTGTCACGATCAAATTGATACTCGTGGCAGTGCTACCGATACCGGAAAGAAAAAGCCCCATCACATAATAATTTATACCAGGTGAGGAAGAATAATTTTTTTCGCTGAGTGGAGCGTAATTGAACCATCCTGCATTAGGAGCCCCTCCGGCGGCAAAACTGAAGTAAAGTAGCAGTCCCCCAAAAAAGCTGATCCAGAAGGCGAAGGCATTCAGCCGCGGAAAAGCCATCTCATTTGCGCCAATCATCAGCGGCGTGATATATACAGAAATGCCAAGCAGGGCAGGCATCAACACGAAAAAAATCATCGTGACACCATGCATTGTAAATATTTGATTGTAGGCATCAGGCCCCAGGAAACTATTATTCGCGACAGCAAGCTGTGTTCGCATTAACAACGCTTCGGATCCACCAATGAAAAAAAACAGTAAGGATGACAAGAGATAAAGAATCCCGATTTCTTTATGATCAACTGTTGAAAGCCACATGAGCAATTTTCGATCTCTCCGGCTTTCCGGCACATTCATTTCCTGAGGAATTGCTAATTTCATTTCAAACTATTCAGATAGGATGCAATTGCGTATACTGACGAATCCGCCAATAAAAAATCGGGCATGTGAGCTCCGGGCTTTATGTCCTGTGGGTTCCTGATCCAATTTTCTATATTGGTTAAATTGTTTTCTAACATACCTGCGAGAAAGGTGCCCCGTGCTGCGAAGTGAGTAAGGTCAGGTCCGGAGTTGCTAATTCCAACAGTTCCTTCGATGCGGTGACAGTTTCCACAGGTTTTTTCTATAAATAACTTTTTGCCGGCAAAAAATGTTTTCTCACTAACCGCAGGCTGCTGCAGCGAATTCAACCATTGGTCATAATCTTCCCCGTTTTGTGCAATAACTTTTACACGCATATGCGCATGTTGCGCCCCGCAGAATTCATTACAACTGCCATAAAATTCTCCCGGCTTTTTAATGGTGATAGTGATATAATTATTTCGCCCGGGCACTATATCTACTTTGTTTCCAAACTGCGGGATCCACCAGTCATGGATCACGTCTGCAGACTTCATTTGCAGTAAAATTTTCTTTCCTGCCGGCAGATGAACTTCGTTTGCAGTGCTCACGTTTGCACCCGGATAATATGCTTCCCACCACCATTGATGACCCGTTATTACCACATCGGGCTTTTCATCTCCGATTGCCGGGTGGATGGCATTCAACGTTCTAATATTCAAATAAAAAAATATCGCAACGAGTAAGGCAGGAATTCCAATCATCGGAATTTCCCATATGCTGCTTAACACTTTTTCTTCTTTTGAACTGGAATTATCCCGGGTGTACTTCAAGAGGATATAAATGGTCAGCCCGGAAACAAGGGCGAGAATGAATGCTGCTGCAAGAAAAAAATAGTTGGTGAGTTGGTTTACCTGTTCCGCCTCCACTGTGGAAGATCTCAAAATTGATTGAAAAGGTATTTCAGGTATCGCCTGTAGGAAAATCACTAAACGGCAAAAAATCATTCCGTTTGTTTTGTATTGGCAGAACAAAAACGATACCATCAACAATCTTTTTTCAAGGACATGTGATGATTAGATAGTTATAACTCTTCCGCTGATGGCATGCTATTTTCATTTATTAAAAAAGCTAAACTGATCTAAGGAATCTGCAAAGGAGTTCATCGAAATAAACTCTTGAAAAATCAGAACTATAGAAAAGCAACTTGCACTTTTAGACACTACTAATAAATTTTTATCATGAAAAGCAATATGTTCAAAAACAAAGTGATCGTTATCACAGGCGCATCAGGCGGAGTAGGCCGTGTAACAGCATGGGAATTTGCAAAGCAAGGAGCTAAAATCGGTTTACTGGCGCGAAGCATCGAACAGCTTGAAGGCGCGAAACGCGAAGTAACAGAGTATGGAGGCGAAGCAATCATCATTCCGGTGGATGTTTCGGATGCGGAGGCAGTAGAGGCGGCTGCCGATAAAGTTGAAAATGAATTAGGGCCGATCGATGTGTGGGTAAACAATGCTATGAACAGCGTCTTCGCTCCATTCAAAGAAATCCATGCCGATGAATTCAAAAGAGTTACCGAAGTGACTTACCTCGGACAGGTGTATGGAACTATGTCAGCATTGAAACGGATGATCCCGAGAAATAGGGGATCCATTGTGTTTGTGGGATCAGCGCTCGCCTATCGGGGAATACCTCTTCAATCCGCATACTGTGGTGCGAAGCATGGAATCAAAGGTTTTTATGGATCCCTACGCACAGAACTCAAGCATGATAAGAGCAAGATAAAAACATGTATGGTGCAATTGCCTGCGATGAATACTACACAATTTGGCTGGGTGCTCAGCAAACTACCGAACAAGCCGCGGCCAATGGGGCAGGTCTATCAACCTGAAGTTGCAGCAAGAGCGATTGTGTATGCTGCTGCTCACGACCGCAGGGAAATTTTTGTTGGCTACACCACCTTTGAAGCCATCATTGGAAATAAGATCGCTCCCTGGTATGCGGATTACGTTCTTGCAAATACTGGCATTGAAGGCCAGCAAACTGACGAGGCCGCCTCTCCCGACCGCAAGAACAATGTTTGGGAACCTATCCATGAAGATCGCGGAGCACATGGTGAATTTGGCGATATAGCTGCCAACAAAAGTCCGCTACTATGGATGAGTCTGCATAGAAACCTGGTGAGAGCCATTGCAGGCGTTGCTGTGTTAGGTGGTTTGTTACTTGCATCAAGAAATGATAAAAAATAATTGTCATTTTCCCGTTTACAAAATAAAATTCAACCTTTTATCCTTCCAAATTTTACAGTTAAAAAAAACTGAGTGTGACTGTTATAGATTAGACTTTTTACCATTCTCCAATAAAATCCACGTCTTGACTGAATGATCTGCTGATTCATTCTTCCCGCGCCTTTTGTAATTCATCTATGAGTCAATTTCCCATTTTGAATTAGCAACGGCGTTTTCGTAATGCTCCAACTGCTAAAATCTTTCATTCATCGAAAGAAAGTTCCTCCCGGGCGAAAGTTTCAAAAATCTGCAGGCAAAATATTCATTTTTACACCTAAGAAAGGTAGCAAGGATTTCAAAACAAAAGACGGACGACTACCTGGAAACCTTCAACCCCAAATTTTTAAAAATGAAAACACTCACATTCTCCCTGAAAGCGGCAAGATTCTTTTCAATCGCTCTCATTTTGGTTTTAGTGCAGTCTTCAATCGCTGCCCAGACTTATACTACAAAAGCAAATGGTGCATGGAGCAGTGCTTCCACATGGGTTGGAGGCAGCATACCAAAAGCTTCAAATATTCCGGCTTCAGCCATCATTAACATTAAACATAGCATCTCCTTTTCAGGGAGTGATATTGTAAACAACGGTACAATTAAGATTTATAACGAATCAGGAATTACCCCGAGAATAGAAATTGCCGGTGGAGTAAATATTGTCAATAAAGAAACCGGTAAGATTTTCATTTCGGGCGGGATAATGCAACAGTATCGTTTTGTTGGTGGTGGTGGTTCCGGCACAAACCAAAGTGGAAACTTTACCAACGAAGGTGGATATTTTGAAAGCAACAGCAGCTACGTAGAGATAGCTGAAAAATGGACAAATAAGAAAAGCGGCGTTGTTGTTTTTAATAATAGTTCCCTGGTCACAGGAAAAGATTATGAAGCAAAAGAGTCTGCAAAAGATACACTTTCATACACATCGGTTTCTGTGGGTTCACAGGGTTCAGGTGACTTTAAAGAAGCTGGTAAAGGAGTTTACTTTCAATCATTCAGGGTAGAAGTAGCAAGTGACAAAGGAGATTTTGTAATAGATAAAGATGTAATTGCAAATGGCCAGATAGACTATATCGCCATAAAAAATAGCTCTACAGGTACAACAGGAGACGGAGAAATTAGCTTCGACAAGCATATGGTCACCACAAGTCTTAAGCTTCAGGCATATTGTGCATCGGATGCTTCTAAGCGGAAGTCTGAGGGAAAAATCAGCGGTCCACAAACTCTTGATTGCTCTCTCAATTATTTCCCCGCAACTCTTAATGGCGCTACAGGGGCAGCTAAGATGAACTTTAGTTTGAATCCGGTATTGATCGCCGGGACTGATAAGCAGGCCGGGGCGAAATACCTGTATAAGGGGGTTTATCCCGGGATAGATGTGGTCGTAACTGTAGACAGCATTGTAGGTGGAGCAGTACTTAATACTGTGGACGATAATACTGGTTCCAATGGCGGATTTCGTGAAGCGTTCCAGCCAGAAATAACTTCAGGTTCCGTCAAAGGAAGTTCATATGTTGCTTTCTCTTTCAAATTCAATATTACTTCAACTTCAATGCCTTATGCGCTGGACACCTTCAGCCTTACAGCGCTCGATATAGACGGAGTCGCCAACCTACAGGAGTTCGATGAAATTTCAGTCGGACAAGGTAGCACTGCGAAATACATTGTTGCAAATCCTTCAATCAACTTAACTGAAGTAACGCCCGGCTCTTTCATGGGAATCAATGCAGACGGAACAACTCAGAATGGAGTCGATACATTGTCAAAAAGAAATATGTTCACAGTTACCAACAGCAATGTGTCTTCATTCACTGCAAAGCTTGGTCTTTTTACAACGAAATCTCAAAAGACTCTACGACTATTCAGTCTCTACAGCCAGGGTTTTAACTACCAGGAATTTTCAATTGTTCCCGTGAAGTTGATCTCTTTTAACGCCGGCTTAAAGGATACTAAAGTCGATTTGACATGGAGCACGGCAAGCCAGGAGAATCTTAGTCACTTCATCATTCAGAGGAGCACTGATGGAAAGATTTTTTCCGATGCGGGAATAGTTTTATCAGTTGCCAATTCTTCCCAGGTTAAAAATTATAGCATGAAGGATGACATCTCTTCAGTTTCTTCAAACATGCTTTATTACCGGCTTTGCACTGTTGATATAGATGGCCGCACAGAGTTTTCTGATGTTCGCATCATCAGGCTGGAAAAGCAAACCGGCAGAAACATCGCCGTGGCAACTTTTCCTAACCCTGTAGTGAGTGAACTTTTCGTAACAATTCCCACAGAATGGCAGAACAGGAAAGTCTCCTACGAGCTGATAAATCTGAAAGGTCAGTTATCAATGAAGACATTGAATAATAGCAGCAGCCAGACTCAATCGTTGAATGTAAACAACCTGACCCCGGGAATGTATATCATGAAGGTTACTTGCGAAGGTCAGACGGCACAACAAAAAGTAATAAAGTTCTAACATAGGACAAAGAAGCTATGTGAGTGTGATTACAAAACACCTGTACTAAAAAAAGGAGTTGACTTGTTCAACTTCTTTTGCTTTTATACTGTCTCTTGCGCTTATCATCTATAGAGTCATCCGATTAAAAAGTCATAAGCGGGATGTAACTATTTACGCCCACAGTATTCTTTTAAAAAGTAAAAAGTTGCATGAAAATTTTGCAGAAAACCCAGCCACAAACCGGTGCAGGTAAGCATTTTTGACAAATAGTGTGTCAATGATTCAGATCAAAAATGTTCCTGCTCACTGGCATGGATGTTGAATTACTTACCTTACCTGAAAACACATTATTTAACCATTTAAAAAGGAGGTTTTTATGAACATCATCAAAAGAAACCGCGACACTTTTCCCGCACTGTTCGACGATTTTTTCAACAGGGATTTATTTGACTGGAGAGGAACAAATTTTTCAAACACCGGCACTACCCTACCGGCCGTAAACATCAAAGAAACTAAAGATAATTTCAAGGTGGAGGTTGCTGCGCCGGGAATGAAGAAGGACGATTTCAAAATTCAGTTGGATGGTAATTTCCTCACCATCAGTTCTGAAATGACAAGGGAATCGAAAGATCGTGATGAGGACTCCGAGTATTCAAGGCAGGAGTTTAGCTATGAATCTTTTCAGCGTTCATTTACGCTACCAAAAGATGTGGTCGATTCCGATAAGATACAAGCCAAATATGAAGGAGGAGTACTCCACCTGACAATTCCTAAAAAAGAAGAGGCTAAGAAAAAGCCACCAAGGTTAATCGAAGTTTTCTAAAAAATACTACTGATTTTTGCAAAATAAGGTTGTCCCAACGGCAACCTTTTTTTCATTTTTATTCTTGTAGAAGGTGGCTGTTGATGACATCCAGCAGATCAGAGATGCTAAAAGGTTTTTTCAAATATCCGTTCGCACCGCACCGGAAACAAATCTCTTCTATCTGGTCGTTGGCTGAAAACAGGATCGCCGGTAGATGACAAGTACTACTATTACTCTTAATCAATTCCACAGCTTTTTCTCCCCCGATTTCAGGCATCCATAAATCAATGAGTATAAGAAATGGCCGGGTATCCGTGATGTCCCGCACAATGTCATCACAAAGTGATCTCACTTCCACCTGGAAATTTTGCTGTTCAAGGATGATCTTGCTGACCGCCAGGGTTTCGGCGTCATCATCAAAAATCAGGATACATTTATTCATATAGAAGCAAAAAGTGATCGATTGATTTCTTAAAACAAGTTCTGGTAGCTCAATTAAAAAAAAGGTTTCAAAAAGAAAAATCTGAAGAAAAATCGCAGGTGACGGAGTGTAACGAAGACCTTGATACATCATCGGGAGTCTTCGGGTTTGAAAGCAGTTTATAGATGCTGCGGTTTTTTCTTACAATATTTTTCTGTCCTCAATAATAATGAAACTGTCTATTGCAACAAAGATTTTTGCAAACAAATTAATCCTGCGTATGGATTCTCAAGCTAAGATCGACCTAAATAAAGTATTTATTCCAGCGACTGCTAAGGACTTATAAAAAAGAAAATGCCCTTAAACTATTAGAAAATTTTGTTGAGACCTTTTTCCAAAAAACCTTTGAAAGGCTTTTTGGGCTTCATATATTTCAATCCAAATGCGCGAATACTTTTTTCTTCGATATAAGTGATGGTTTCTTCAACTGAGGTGGAAACAAGATAAAGACGATCATCGTTTGCGGAAATGGTGCCTGCTTTATACATGATCTCATTGTGTTCGAGAACATTAGCATAGAATTCCTGATCCCATATAATAATTGGAAACGTATTTATCTTATGTGTTTGCACGAGGGTCAACGCTTCGTAAAATTCATCCAGTGTTCCAAAGCCGCCGGGCATCACAACAAATGCATAGGAATATTTAATCAACAGCATCTTCCTCAGAAAAAAGTAGTTAATATCAACCCACTTGTCAAGGTACTTATTATGTCTTTGTTCCCGCGGCAGCACGATATTGCAACCAACGCTTTTGCCACCCACGTCCTTCGCTCCACGATTTGCTGCTTCCATAATGCCGGGGCCTCCGCCCGTCATAATAGTAAAACCAAGCCTGGCAATTTCGCCGGCGAGTTCTCTCGCCTGTTTATAAAAAGGATGGTCTTCAGTAAACCGCGCGGAGCCAAAAATGGTAACACAGGGGCCTACGAAGTGCAGCGCTCTGAAACCCTTGATAAATTCAAAAAATACATTCAGGGCATATTTAAAATCTTTCCAACGACTTTGCGGCCCTTCCAAAAATTGTATTTCCTTTTGCTGTGATAGCCTGTTCTGTTCCAAATAATTTAAAATTGATATGAATGTTATAGAAAAATACAACTATGGATCGGCCTCAATCAAATGGATCTAAAAAGATTTCTCTTTAATTTTTGTGTTAGAGTTTTAAAAATCTCTAAATCTTCTCTAAATGAACTCGTTGACTAAAGATTTTTCTTCCTTAAAGGCCACTCTCGGTTGCAGCCCTAGTAGTCTAAACATCGCCTGGTCTTCGTCAAATGCCGGGTTGGGGGTCGTGAGTAGTTTGTCCCCCGAAAAGATAGAGTTAGCGCCTGCCATAAAACAAAGAGCTTGTTCTGCCAGGGACATTTCCGAACGTCCTGCACTTAACCGCACCATTGCCTGAGGCATAATTATTCGTGCGGTAGCAATCATTTTAATCATATCCCAAACGTCAACTTTCTTGTTGTCTTGCAAGGGCGTGCCCTTTACCGGTACAAGAGCATTTATAGGTACACTTCCCGGATGCGTTGGCAATGTTGACAATGTATGCAGCATGGCAATCCTGTCGTCGTGCGATTCACCGAGCCCGATAATACCGCCGCTGCAAACACTTATTCCTGCCCTGCGTACATTGCCCAATGTCTTCAGTCGATCGTCGTAAGTTCTTGTAGTGATGATGTCGGAATAATGCTCTTCAGAAGTGTCAACATTGTGGTTGTAGGCGTACAATCCTGCATCGTGGAGCTTTCTCGCCTGTTCTTCAGAAAGCATTCCCATCGTGCAACAAACTTCCATCCCCAAATCATTGACTCCCCTGACCATTTCTAACACCCGATCGAAATCCCGGTTGTCTCTCACCTCGCGCCATGCAGCTCCCATACAAAACCTTGTGGAGCCGGCATGTTTTGCTTTTTCCGCATAGGCCAGCACTTCTTCCTTCTGCATTAGAGATTGCACATCAAGACCTGTATTGTAACGGGCCGCCTGTGGACAATAAGCACAATCCTCAGGGCATCCTCCGGTCTTTATAGAAAGTAATGTACATACCTGCACTTCTCCTGTGGCATGATACTTACGGTGGGTATTAGCCGCTCTGAATACCAGCTCAAGCAACGGAGAGTTATAAATTTCCGAAATCTCTTCTTGTGTCCAATTGTTACGTATCATATCCGCGATTTAGTCAGGATCAAATTTATTTCTTATCTGTTAGAAAAACAGTGGAATCTTTCAATATAGGAAGTTTTTGTTTGAAAAGTGTATTGAGAATAATTCGAAATTGATTGACCGCTGTTACGCTGTCATAAAATAAACCATAATCTTTCCGGGGAAAGAAAACTGCATTCTGATTCGCGAAATAGTGAGACAATTTTTCTCCATCCACCTGTTTCCGGAAACCATGATCACCCATAAAAATGATGACCGGTTCTTTCTTAGAATTATTCTTAATTGAATGGATTAGTTCCTTTATGCGTGCATTGGTATAAGTAACATAATCTAAATATGCCTTGATGTTCTTTTCTTCCGATTGTTTGTAAATAACGTCCGAAGGTTTTAGCTCACCTTGTGCATCAAAATAAAATGGCGGATGCGGCATAAAAAGATGGGCATAAAAAAAACGAGGGGAGTTGCTGTCATTTGAAGATGCCATCGCGAGATTCTTTAAAACAGTTTCGTTGTTGTGCATGTTGTCGTAAAAATATTGATCTGCCAGCCAATCGATCCTGAACTTGCCTGTAAGAAGCATCCACATTAGGTCTCTACGCAACCTGCCCAGCAGCGTACCGTCCGTGATCAACTTTGTTTTCAGCGGAAGAAAGTCCTGCCTGATCATTGCAGGATTTCCCGCAAGATCGAAGATGGAATAATTCACAATTTCATATCCAAGGGACGAAAGGAATTGCATGACTGAATTGGTTTTGATCAACTCGTTGCATCTCGCATAATCTTCGATCCCAATCTTTGAAGGCTCTATTCCGTTCAGGTAAGACAGGTTGAACATGGAAGCCATTGAGAATGGGGTGAAATTATAGTTGCTTTCACTTTGCCGCTGAATGTGAAATCCTTCATTGACAAGAAAAGAATCGAAGGATGAATTGTCGTAATTAAAATACCTTTCGAGTGAACTGGAACTTGCGTATTCATCAAATAGCAGAAAATAAATATCTGGTTTATCACACCCGTCACAGGGAGAGAATGATGTATTCTCTGAAGAAAAAAAGGCAGAAAATTTATTTTGTTGCGGGTTGATATTTTTGAAAATTATCGAACCAAGATCGATGAATATAAAAATGAGAAATAATAAATTCAGAAATAAAGTGAGCCGGATAAACGAAGGTTTTTTTCTTTTGACGTAAATCAGTAATCCAATAAATAATATTACAAAGAAGGGAAGTAATATGGAATACCTGTTGATAACCTCAGCATGGAGCTTTAAAAAATCCTGTACAGCTCCAAAGAAAAAATTTACTGCAATGAGGTATGAAGCAATAAGCGCTGCGCCCCGCCGATGCCTCAGAAAAATGTAGAAAATTATAAACAGGACTATTGCAGCAGACAGGTATAGTAACTCCAATACAAATACATCGCTGCTACTTACAAAGCCAAAGTTTTCCGCATAACCATGCAAAACAAAAAACAATGGAAGAAGCAACAGGAACCAGGGTTGCTTTCTCAAAGTATTGTTCATGAAAATTATTTGCTCTTTAACAGATACAAGGTGCGTTCAGATCCAATTATCTTTTCCTTTGAAATGATTGTGAAATATTCTTCAAAGGCCTTTTCAAAGGAGGGGAGATTATAGTCTGAAAAAATATCTTTTCTATGCTCAAACAATTGTACAACTTTCGGATCCTCTTTCGGAATAAATTCAATGATAAC
>JBBSPT010000048.1:0-11014 GCA_038258515.1 Chitinophagales bacterium
CCGGGCAATACGCCGGACAAAGAAAATACTCTTCAAAGAGGTGAATTGATTACAGCCGTTGAGGTTCCTGTGAATGATGCGCTGGCAAAAAATTCTCTTTATATAAAAGTTCGTGATCGTGCTTCTTATGCGTTCGCACTGGTTTCTGTCGCTGCGGCGCTTGACATTGCCGATGGAAAGATTCTTGAAGCAAGACTTGCTATGGGCGGCGTTGCTGCCAAGCCCTGGAGATTGACGGAAGCAGAAAATTTTCTTAAAGGAAAAAATGCTTCGGAGTCAAACTTTCGCGAAGCAGCCGGAATTGCCATGAAGAATTCAAAAGGTTATGGACAAAACAATTTCAAATTGAAAATGGTGCCAAATACGATTGTTGAAACTTTGAAAAAAGTTTCCGGATTGGTCTGAAACATACTGTTGAAAGTGCTTTGTAATCGTTGGTTTTTAAAATATTTAATTTATTAATTGCATGAAAGATTTAGACAGGGTTGACGGTAGGGCGAAGGTTACCGGAAGTGCCAAATATGCTGCTGAATATGATTTCCCGGAACTTGCATATGGAGTGATGGTTGGAAGCACCATCGCAAACGGAAGCATTCTTTCCATGCAAACCAAAAAAGCAGAGCAAGCCCCCGGTGTGCTCGCTGTTATCTCCCACGAAAATATTCCCTTGCCGCCGGGATATGTGTCTGCAGTCGCTGATGACAAAACTCCCGGGATAAAGAAAGGATGGAAAGTTTTTGAAGATAATATTATTAGGTTTAATGGACAGCCGATTGCAATTGTTATAGCTGATACTTTCGAAAGGGCTGTCTATGCCGCATCTCTCGTAAAAGCAAAGTACGAAACAAAGGATCCTCACACTAATTTCCGCCAGGAAATAAAAACAGGAAAGCCTCTTGAAGGAAATGATGAATTTAAGGATTACGTGAGGGGAGAGGCTGACGCTTATAAAAAAGCTCCGGTGAAAATTGAAGCAGAATATTCAACACCTCTTGAGGTGCACAACCCCATGGAAATGCATGCGGTTACTGTTGTTTGGGATGGACCCGATAAAGTTACGTTATATGATAAGACACAATCCCTGATGGATGCCCAGGCAAATATTATGGGCTTGTATAATTTGAAGAAGGAAAATGTCAGGGTGATATCAAAATATGTTGGCGGCGCTTTCGGTTCCGCTTTCAATTTTTGGCCACACACATTGGCCGCTTTGATAGGGTCAAAAAAAGTTGGCAAACCGCTGAAAGTAATGCTGAGCAGGGACCAGATGTTTATGCTGGTAGGTTTTAGGCCGGAAGCCATTCAGCGGCTGGGAATTGGCGCTTCGAAGGACGGTAAACTTTTGGGACTTACCCACGAAGCCGAAGCTGTCACTGCCTCTTATGAACTATTCACTGAGGGTATTGTAAATATCTCCCGCACCTTGTACGATTGTCCAAATGTGAATACACGCTACAAAGTTTACCCGATGAACCTGAGTGTGCCCACCTGGATGCGAGGTCCGGGGGAAACCACAGGAACCTATGCGCTCGAGTCCGCAATCGATGAAATGGCTTACGCAGTAAATATGGATCCGCTTGATTTTCGTCTTCTCAATTATTCTGAAACTGATCCGGAACATAATCGTCCTCATTCCAGTAAATTTTTGAAAGAAGCTTTTCAAATGGGTGCCGGGGGAATCGGGTGGAAGAACAGGAATCCCAAGCCTCGTTCGATGAAAGAGGGAAATCTCCTTGTAGGTTATGGCATGGGAACGGGAGTCTTTATCGCGTGGCGAGGTGGCGCTTCCATCAGTGTCAGGTTTGATAGTGATGGAACATTGATTCTTTCTACGGCAGTTACGGATATGGGGCCCGGAACGGCAACTGCGATGACCAACCTTGCTTCACAAAAATTTGGAATAGCTCCCGATAAAATCAAATTTGTGATGGGCGATTCTAATTTACCGCCAGGAATTCCGCAGGGTGGATCCGGAACAACTTCTTCATTGGGCACAACTGTGAACAATGCGGCCATAACGCTCAAGCAGAGATTGGTTGATATTGTAAAACAAACTTCTGTTTTTCATACGGAAAAGATTCATGAAGTGGATTTAAAGGATTTGATTTTCCAGGAGGGATACATGACACTGGCTTCAGAGCCCGAAAGAAGGATCAGTTATACTGAGGTCTTAAAATATTCTGGCCAATCGCACATTGAACTTGTTGAAAAGTCGGAGGGATTTGAATCTAAAGATTATACCAGTTACTCCTATTCCGCACACTTTGTAAAAGTGCTGGTGAATCCAGAAACCGGTGTCGTTACAGTGGACAAGGTCGTTTCTGCGATCGATGCAGGCACAATTGTAAATGAGAAAACAGCGAGAAGCCAGATTATAGGTGGCGTAATTGGTGGCATTGGCATGGCGCTCATGGAAGGTGGAGTGATTGATGATCGTTATGGCCGCTGGATTAATAATAGCTTTGCAGACTATCATGTTCCCGTAAATAAAGATGTACCTCACATTGAAGCATTGTTTGTAAATAAACCAGATCCGATCGTCAATCCAATCGGAGCAAAAGGGCTGGGAGAGGTATCTATGGTAGGCTTTCCTGCCGCGGTCGCCAATGCAGTTTTTCATGCCACAGGCAAGCGGGTGCGTGATCTTCCGATTACACCAGATAAACTTTTATAACAAGTGCTGGTCAGGGTTCAGCCATTTTCAATTCATAGGTTTGGGAATCCAAATATTCCAAAAATTTAGTGCTGACTTTTTTACAAATTGCAAAGTCCGGAAACAAATGGCTACCATCAACCCCATAAAATCCAAGAATCATTTTTTACAATTGTTTGTGCTGGTAACGATACCTATTGAAGTATCTTTGAGAGCTTTGAAAACCTTAATTACAAACTTTATTCTTTTATTCTAAAACAGCAAAATGAGATTTTTTTCTACCGTTCGTATTGTTTTTTTCTTGGTTGCATCCACTGTTTTCCTGGCTCTGTCAGCCAATTCTCAATCGAAGAAATTTACTGTCAAAAGAGGGACAAACATAAGTCACTGGCTTTCCCAAAGCGATCGCCGTGGTGAACCCCGTAAAAATTATTTTACTGAGAAAGATGTGAAATTTCTTGCAGGTCTTGGCTTCGATCATCTGAGGATTCCCGTGGATGAAGAACAGCTTTGGAAAATAAACGGAGACAAGGATGCAGAAGCTTTCTCTCTCCTCACACAAGCGCTTGACTGGTGTCAAAAATATAATTTGAACGCAATTGTTGATCTGCACATATTGAGGTCTCATCATTTTAATCAAAAGGAAAAGCCTTTATGGACAAGTCCGGCGGCCCAGGAGCGCTTTTTCCAATGCTGGCGCGATCTTTCAGGAGAATTGAAAAAATATCCTGTAACTAATGTTGCTTACGAACTAATGAATGAACCCGTTGCCGATGATCCTGAAGACTGGAACATGTTGGTTAAAAAAGTAGTTTCAATTATCCGCCAGCGTGAGCCATCGAGGATCATTGTTTTTGGTTCTAACCGTTGGCAGAGCGCCGATACATTTGATCAGTTGTACATCCCGGACGATGATAAAAATATTATCCTGAGTTTCCACATGTACGAGCCATTCTTACTAACCCATCATACTGCATCATGGACCGGCATTAAAGATTACAAAGGTCCTGTCAATTATCCGGGTGTGATTGTAGATAAAAAGGACCTTGAAGGTTTACCAGACAGCGTACGTAAGGCTGTGCTGAACAATAAACTTTCTTACAATATTGATAGCATTAGAAATCATTTCAAAAAGCCGATAGCAGTTGCAAAAAAGCACAATCTGCCACTATATTGCGGCGAGTGGGGCTGCCTTGATACCGTTCCGGAAGACGCTCGTCTTCGGTGGTATAGCGATATGAAGACTGTGCTGGAGGGAAATAATATTGGCTGGGCAACCTGGGACTACAAAGGCGGTTTCGGGATTGTGAAGGATGGTAAGGAAGTAACTGGCTTAATAAAAGTATTAACGGGTAAATAAATTTTTTCAAAAATGACTAAGCCCGCAACATGATCTGCGGTGTCAGAATTTTGGAAAAGATTGTGCTCCAGTAAGCTGCTTTTGCTTTGAAAAATTCAAATTCTCTTTTTGAATTCACGGAGCTGTCATAAAATTTCAGAGAGATTTGCTGATCACAATTTTTATAATGAAATAGTATTTCGACTTCCTCTTTTGGGACATTAAGAGTATTGCATTCTCCTCGTTTTTGGGCGGATGGAACAGCAAGCTCACAGCTCTGCACATCATCGAGGCAAATCATCCTGGGCCGGTAGGTTTTACCTGTCTTTTGAATAAGCAAAATTTTCCGGTGGATGCCGTCAAAGCCTATCACCCCGTCCGGAAGAATTTCCTGGCTGCAAAATACAAGATCGTTTGCGCTTCCTTCGCGGCTAAGCTGTGAAAAAAGTTTTTCCTTTCTTTTGCGATCATTCATTATAAAAGTAGGAAGCATGAGTAACAGTGTACCCAATATGACTATGATTGATAGAATAGCAATTGTTGGCATAGCAATCTTTTATTAGATAGTTGGATAATTAAAAATGCCGTGAACTAATAACTATTTATTTACAAAATAATTGCTGCGCGGCAGGAATATTTTTTGGACTTACCAAACAAAATCCGGCGAATTATGACTCATATAGGAAGGTTACGGGGTGTATTTAAACCTGCGGATTTAGAAATTTCGCATTTCCTAAGTTTTGCCCTTAAGCATCGGCACGAATGAAAAATCGGAGAACGCTTCTTCGTCATATCCGCCGTCATTATTTTTTCTAATACGCATCATCTTCTGTTTTCCATTGTCATCCAGCGGAATAACCATGGCCCCGCCGGGCTTTAATTGCTGAAGAAGCTTTGGTGGGATGAAGGGAGCGGCCGCAGTCACGAGTATTTTATCAAAGGGAGCATAGGTGGGCAAGCCTTCGAAGCCATCGCCATAAAAAAACTTTATTCCCGGGTATTTTGAACGAAGAGCAAATTTCTTGTTTTCTTCAAATAAGCCTTTTTGTCGTTCTATCGTGAAAACATTGGCACCCATTTCTGCCAATACGGAAGCCTGGTATGCACTCCCCGTTCCAATTTCCAAAATTTTTTCATGAAGTTTTACGCCCAATAACTCTGTTTGATACGCAACTGTGTACGGTTGGGAAATTGTTTGCCCTCGCTGTATTGGGAAAGCCCTGTCTTCATATGCGATATGATCCAGGGCCGTGTCAAGAAAGAAGTGCCGTGGAATATTGCTCATTGCTTCAAGCACACTTTCATCTGTTATGCCCTTTTCGCGAATGCCGTCAATCAACTTCTTCCTAAGGCCCTTATGCTTGTACGTATCTTCAAACTTTCGCATACTGCAATTTAGAAGTCCGAAGGTAACATTAAAACAACCATCATCTAAGGTGCAGGCATGCAATTTGTTACACGGTCGCTATGAAAAATAAATTTATTATTTTGGCTATTGCCACCCTCCTGATTGCAGGCTGTAAATCCGCCGAAGAGAAGCAGGCAGAGGAGAAAGCAAAAAAAGAAAAGAAAGTAAGCAAGCGGGATTATAGTATCAATGTTAATAACTCTTTCAATGATATATTTTTAGACAGCAGCCGTCTTGAAAATTTTATTTCAGGAAAAAAGGTTGATGACGAAACCGCACGCAGGATGAGGAGTTTTTACAATACAAGAAACTATCAATTCGCCTGGTTTTCTTCCTTAGGCCTCACCGAACCTGCTCTCGGTTTCTGGACCCTGCAAAATTATTCGGGTGATACTTCTGCAAAAAACAAACAGCTTGAAAAGCGTATGGATAACCTCATGACCGATGACGATCTCAAGGTGAACGGAAACGATGATGCAATGATAAATACAGAATTGATGCTCACTGAAACTCTTATAAATTATACGCTTGGCAATTACGAGAAAGGATTTGTGAAACGGAAAGAGATGGAGAGATTTGTTCCGTTTAGAAAGGCCGATGCAGTTTACCTGGCTGACTCACTCGTTAACAAAAAGCACAAGGATGATAAATATTTTTCTGATGTCAATGAGTCCTATGGCCTGCTCAAAGAAGAGCTTGAAAAATATCTTAAAATTGTAAACAATGGCGGTTGGCCGCAGTTACCAACAGATCCGAAAATATTCAAAGCAGGTAATTCTTCTCCCGCGATAGTGAACCTAAAGACACTGCTTTTTCTAACAGGAGACATGTCTTACCGGGATACAACACCTGTATTCAACGATACATTAAAGAATGGCATTAAAAATTTTCAAAAGAGATTTGGCTACAGCAACGATGGAAAAGTAACTACTGCATTGCTGAAAGAAATGAACGTGCCAGCGGTAGGCAGATTGAAACAGATACTCGTAAACATGAACAGGATGCGGTGGATGCCCCAGGAGCCCGAAGGATTATTGATCCTGGTGAATATTCCTGAGTTTATGTTGCACATTTACGATGGGAAAAAGGACGTCATGAATATGGTGGTCGTGGTTGGTAAATCAGGTCATAACACTACGATCTTTTCTGATAAGCTTACCTCTATTGTATTCAGTCCTTACTGGAATGTGCCGATGAGCATTGTGAAAAAAGAGATATTGCCTGCGATGCAGAAAAATGAAAACTATCTCGCACAGCACAATATGGAAATAACCGGGGGCACCGAAGCATTGCCTGATGTGAGACAAAAGCCGGGCAACGATAATTCACTCGGCAAGGTGAAATTTTTATTTCCCAACAGCTTTAATATTTATTTTCACGACACGCCAGCCAAAAGTCTGTTCGATAGAGACGTTCGTGCTTTCAGTCACGGGTGCATTCGCCTGAGTGAACCTCAAAAGCTCGCTGAATTTCTTTTGAAGGACAAGACCAAATGGACATCTTCCAAAATAAATGAAGCGATGAACAGTGGGACCGAGCAATATGTTTCGGTTGATGATCCGGTGCCCGTTTTTATTACATACTATACAGCATGGGTCGATAAAAGTCACCAGTTAAATTTTCGCTCTGATATTTACGGTCATGACAAAGAAATGGAGAAAAAGATGTTCGCGGACAGCTCCCGTACGTCTCAAAATATCGCTGCGCTAAATTAGGATGTCAAGCATGCTGTGAGTATAATTTTATTGCTTACTCAAAGCTACAAGGCCTTTTGAGGCAGGCTTTTGATCTTATCAATCGCGTCCTTGTGCATGAGAATTCTCACCAACTGAATTACTGCAGTCAATGCGAATATTCCACCAAGCACCCAGTTTAAAATACTTTGGTTGGTGTTTAGTTTATCAACGATTAACTTTCCGCCGAAAATGAAAATGAAGTTTCCCATTAGCGTTCCAAGTCCAATCCCAACTATATATAAATTATAAAAAGAACTTTTTGGCTGTAAAATGTTTTTTGAGAATAAGACAGTGCTCCAACCGAACCAAAAAGGAATTTGCATAGGACTGATGGCGCTCAGTATTACACCGAGGAGAAAACGGTGAATGGTATTATTGAGCATCACATTTTTAGAATGATGTTCTTGCATTGCAGCGATGAAGCTGCCCGCAGCGAGCGCCAGCACAATAGCGAGCGTAATCCATTCCATCCATCTTAGAAGAGACTTTTGCTTTCTGATCCAGTTGATGCCAACAAGGGAAATTCTAACGTAGATCATTTCCGTCAATAACGATCCGAGTGAAAACCAAATAGCGTTTGAAATACTTTCCTGGATGCTGATTTGCATGGCTGCAACATTCAGCGTGCCCAGCGGAAGAGAACCCAGGAAGCTGACGATCATTCCCCAAAGAAACACTTTTGCTAAACCCATTGACAGGATTATGTCTTTTTTGCAGACACCGATAAAGATACATTTACGGTGTTACTTAAGACGGCACTCTTATCTCCGATTCCAAAATCAAGCCTGTTTATTTGAAATTCTCCGGTGAAAAGATAGTCTTCATTTTTCTTCTCGGCTTTAAATGGAAATTCGATGGCCTTTGTAATCCCGTGCATAGTGAGTGTGCCGGTGAAGTAGTAGTAACCGGAGTCGGTTTTGTTTGTTTTATCTATCCGGGTAGAAGTAATATTTATTTCAGGAAATCTCATTACATCAAAATATTCTTCACTCCTTAGATTTTTGTCGCGTGTTTCATTATCAGTATCTACGGTACCTGCATTTACAGCAACATTGAACCGGTTTTCATTCATGTCGGAAGGACTAAAAAAAATTTCTCCTTTCACTCCTTCGAGATCTCCCCCGGTTTTTATTCCAAAGTTCCTGATCACGAAATGAACTTTACTGCCGTCATCGGAAGGAATATATTTCTGGGCGAATGCAGTTGTAGAAAGTAGCAATAATAAGGATAGTACAAATTTCACCGGCGCAATTTTTTTAAGTGAACCAAGCTTCATGGAATAATTTTATCCGCAGCCTTGATCTTTTTTAAATATTTTTTTGTTTTTGATAGAAACCGAATCCCCTTCCATAGTGGCCAATATTCTATTCCATGTTCTTTGTTGTACTTTGATATACGGTATAGCGCTTTCCAGTGTTTTAAAATTTCCTTATAAGCATTGAGAAGTGTATAATCTGTATCATAAAAATGATTGGGTTCTGCCCCACAACCGTTGTATTCCAATATCAAAAAATTTTTTCCTTCTTTCATCTCCTCAACTGAACGGCACATAATATCGTATCGACCATAAAAAAAATCATTCTTCTTGCTCAGGTCATCAAGGAAAGCCAGGAGCCTTTCATCTTTTTGTCCACTAATATCTATAAACTTAGCACCTCTGTTGTGGTTGGCTGCATAACTTAACATATATTTCTGACCGTCATCGAGCACTACATCAAAACTTTGCTGGTGTCTGAATCGCATTTCATCCATCCGTTTGTTTGCCTTTACATTTATTTTCAAAAGTTCACCCAGCGTGTGTTTGCCGTCTCCAATTACATGAAGCGGAACCTTCTGCAAAAAGCCGGAGATGGTTCCATGTTCTTCTGTTGGATGGCGGTAATAAAAAAGACTGACTTCGATGGGGTAATCTATAAATTCCTGGATAAAATATTCTGCAGGAACCTTTTCATGATATAGTTTCAACTGGTCAAATGATTCTATTTTCCTGAAAAGAATTCCCTGACCTCCGACTTCCGGCTTTACGATAAAGGGAAGGTGAATTTTTTTCTCTTCTAACTTTTGCAATACCAATTCGAATTCTTCGGATGGCTTTACATTGAAAAAATTTGGACATAAATGCGCGGGAAGGAGTAGATGCATTTCCCGTTTTGGCTCTCCTTCCATGCCTCCGAAAGTCAGGCGGGGGTTACTTGGCGTAAAAAACCAGGCTGAGCCTGATCTCAACATATACCACGCCCAAACAGGTGCGATAGGCGCATATAAAACCTGGAAAGGCCATTGCTCCCAATTCTTTATTTTTTCAAACAATTAAAATTCTTTTATTGGGCAAAAATAAGTTGATCAGCTTTAATGCGCCGCGATTCATCAATTATGTTTGTTGTATTTTTAGCTGGTAAAAAGGTGAATGATGCATGTACCAACCATGGCAGAGATGGCAAATGAAAACCGGAAGCCAGATATTTTATTTTGGGTCGGTTGTTCGGGAAGTTTCGACCAAAGGGCTCAAAAAATTACAAAAGCCTTTGCTTTAATTTTAAATAAGATAGGAATTAATTATGCCATACTCGGAAACGAAGAAATGTGCAATGGAGACCCGGCGAGAAGAGCTGGCAACGAATTTATGTTTCAAATGATGGCATACCAGAACATACAACTGCTTAATGGATACGGTATTAAAAAAATGGTTACGGCATGCCCTCATTGTTTCAACATTTTCAAGAATGAATACCCGGCACTCGGCGGTAACTATGAAATAATCCATCATTCAGTTTTCTTACAGCAACTCATTGACGAGGGCCGGATAAAAATGAAAGAGGAGGGACAGTTCAAAGGAAAAAAAATCACCTATCACGATAGCTGCTACCTTGGGAGGGCGAATGGAATTTATGAGGCACCCCGGAATGTGCTTGAATCCTTGGACATAGAATTGGTGGAGATGAAACGGTGTAAAAGTAATGGCCTGTGTTGCGGGGCAGGAGGTGCGCAAATGTTTAAGGAAGAGGAGAAAGGTGACATTCGCATCAATGAACTTCGAACCAAAGAGGGCATAGAAACAGGCGCGGAAATTATTGCAGCGGCCTGTCCCTTTTGTAACACGATGCTGTCCGATGGTGTAAAAGTTAATGATGCAGAAGAAAAAGTTCAGGTACTGGACATTGCCGAACTCGTAGCGATGTCAATGGAGGAAGGTTGATGCGAAATATTTTTATTTCAATTCATTACCTGGAAAAGTTAACTGCAATTCTCCCCTTATTATAAATGTGGTCATTTGGATTTTAATAAATTAATCAATGAGCGAAGAGCGCAGTCTGAATTTTCTTGAAGAAAAAGTAGAGAAAGATCTTAACGAAGGAAAATACAAAAATATTCTTACCAGGTTTCCACCGGAGCCAAATGGATATTTGCATATCGGTCACGCGAAAAGTATTTGCCTCAATTTTGGCCTTGCCAACAAATACAATGGCGCTACCAATCTCCGTTTTGATGATACAAATCCTGAAACGGAAGAGGTGGAATATGTCGACAGTATCAAGCATGATGTGAAATGGCTTGGCTTCACATGGGTCAATGAATTTTACACCAGCGATTATTTCGAAGAGCTATATAACCTTGCGCAAAAACTTATTCTCAAAGGACTGGCATATGTTGATGACAGCAGCCCGGAAAAAATTGCGATAGAAAAAGGAACACCGACAGAGGCCGGGAAGAATAATGAATATAGAGAGCGTGGCATTGAAGAGAACTCCCGGCTTTTCGATGAAATGCGAAGCGGCAAGTACAAGGATGGTCAAAAAGTACTAAGGGCAAAAATAGATATGTCATCTCCGAACATGCACATGCGGGATCCCATTATGTATCGCATCAAGCATGCTCAC
>JBBSPT010000049.1:0-10822 GCA_038258515.1 Chitinophagales bacterium
GGTAACGTCCGCTATCTGCGCCCCACGCTTTATGATTTACTGGCGCACCGCACCTTAGATTATTTTAAAAGTGACGAGCGGGATATCACAAGGCCTGCATACGCCTTTGAAATCAATGACAATAAAGCATTCGCCCCCGCGGATGAGTTTGTGAAAAGCACGTTTACCACCAAAGACTCTTTATCACTACATCAAAAGGCGTTATTAATTTTCCAGGAGCTTTTAGCATTCCATGCCAACGATGCAAAGCCCGATGCGTTGATTGATGCGGATATCGAACGCTTAATTTTTGTGAACCAGTACGGTGTAATGGAAAATAAACAAGAGCTTTTTATCGGCGCATTAAGAACTATCAGTAAAAAATTCAATGATAACCCTGCATCAGCGCAGGCATCATTGTTAGTTGCACAGGAAATTTACAATAGTGCTTTGAAAGCGGCACAGCAACGGGATTCCGCCTCAGGATATTCGGTGATACAGGCGAAACGATTGCTGGATGAAATCATAAAAAAATTTCCGGGCAGCGGAGGTGGAATCAATGCAAAGAATTTACTCGCCCAGATTCTTCATCCGCAAATGAACCTAACCACGGAAAAAATAAATGTTCCGAAGCTTCCATTTAGAACGCTGGTTACCTATAAGAATTTCAAGGCAATTTATTTCCGCTTGATAGAATTGACGCCACAATTGAAAAAGGAAATCACAAACAATCGCCGCGACGATTATATTTTTCAAAAGTTAACTTCCATCAAAGCCTTTAAAACCTGGAAGCAGGAATTGCCGTTTTCCGATGATTATCTTTCGCACTCAACAGAGGTAAAGATCGATGCATTAGGAGTTGGTGAATATGCTTTGCTTGGGAGTGCCAGCGAGAATTTTAGTCTTGATAAAAACACCCTTGCTGCTCAATATTTTTATGTGTCTTCGATCAGTTTTATAAACAGTGATTTGAAATACTTTCTTTTAGACCGTACAACAGGTCAGCCCTTGAGCGGAGCCAGTGTACAGGTTTGGAATCAACAATATGACTATAACGATCGCGAACAAAAATTAGTAAAGCGAGAATTTCTTACGGCAGATAAGAATGGATTTATAAAATTAAATTCACTCGGGAAAAATGAAGACAGGAATATAAGACTTGAGATCAACTATAAAAAAGATCACCTGTACTTAGACGACTTGCAATACATCTACACATATGACAAAAACAATAATAATGACGACTATGAAAGTCAAAACGAGTATGATGAAGATGCCGCCAAAGTTTTTCTATTCACCGACAGGAGTATTTATCGCCCCGGCCAATTAGTTTACTTCAAAGGCATTGGAGTTACAAAGGATTGGAAAACGAAAAAGAACCAGCTTCTTCAAACTAAAGATTCTCTCACTGTCGCCCTAACTGATGCAAACGGACAGAGAGTCGACTCCATGAAAGTTGTCCTCAATGAATTTGGATCTTTCAATGGAAAGTTTCGGTTACCTGAAAATAAATTAAACGGAGAGTTTGATCTTCACATCATTGATTACAAAAATTCATTTGCTTCATTTTCTGTAGAAGAGTATAAACGTCCTAAATTTTACACTGAATTTGATACGTTAAAAGGAAGCTACAGGGTAAATGACACAGTAACTATTACAGGTTTCGCAAAGGCTTACGCAGGGAACAACGTTGATGGTGCGAAAGTATCTTACCGCGTGACGAGAGTCGCCAGGTTCCTCTATCCATGGATGTTTTGGCGGAAAGGATTTCCGCAGGTTCAACCTCTTGAAATTGCGCATGGCGAATTAACAACCGATGCAGATGGAAAGTTCACGATCAATTTTGTCGCCATTCCTGACCTTACACTTGATAAAAAAACTGATCCGGTTTTTGACTATAAAGTGGAAGCCGATGTGACCGACATAAATGGTGAAACAAGAAGCGGCGATATTACAGTACCTGTTGGATATAAGGCATTGGATCTACAAGTCAGTATAGCTCAGGGCGATATTATAAATCTCGACAGCTTAAAAAATTTATTTGTTACCAGTAAAAATTTAAGCGGACAACCCGAGGCAGTAAAAGCGGTTGTAAAAATTTATAAGATAAATCCGCCGGATAGATTGATCCGCGAAAGGTTGTGGGAACAACCCGACAAATTTGTTTTATCAAAAAATGAGTTCATTCAATACTTTCCACATGATGAATATAAAGATGAGACCAAAAAAGAATCATGGCCGAAGGGAGAAATAGCTTATTCAAAGATTGACAGTACGAATGAGAACAGCAACTGGCAATTGGCAAAAAGTAAATTTCAGCAAGGGTGGTACGTTATTGAAGCAACTGCGAAAGACAGGTATGGACAGGAAGTGAAAGATGTAGAGTATTTCCAGGTGTATGATGCAAAAGTCTCTTCATTACCTGCTCCTTCTTACATTTGGAACGTTGCAAAGGAGAATGTTGTCGAGCCGGGAGAACCAGCAAAAATTATTACAGGGACGGCGGCTGACAATGTTTTCCTGATTGAGGAAGTCAATAAGAAAAAAACGACTGACGACGGACAACTGCGGGATGATGAGGACGAGGCAGAGAATATTAATTTTTATTCCATCGGGGATAATAAAAAAGTTTTTGATTTCAATATCACAGAAAACGATCGTGGCGGTTTTGGTGTTAATCATTTTTTTGTAAAGGACAATCGCTTTTATGTTTCTTCAAATACCATCTACATTCCGTGGAGCAACAAAGAATTGAATATTTCTTTTAATACCTACCGTGATAAAACATTGCCGGGCAGTGAAGAAAAATGGAAAGTAAAAATTTCAGGAAATAAAGGTGAGAAAGTTACTGCAGAAATGCTGGCTTCGATGTACGATGCATCGCTCGATCAGTTCAAGCCGCATTCGTGGAATTCTCTTAATGTTTGGCCAACCTATTCCGGATACAATACATGGCAGGGGCGACAAAACTTTACTCCCGTTCAATCTGTAGAAAAGTATTGGAACGAGCCTTATGTGCAACAAAAGGAAAAGAGATATGACGCTCTTAATTATCTGCCGGGTAACTATTATCTGACAGGAGGAGCATACGGCGTTCAAATAAGAGGTGCGGTTTCAGGTGTGGCGCGGTTGGAGGCGGCTCCCGCAGAAATGAATAAAGCAGATTTAAATGGAGTTGTTGTTAAGGAAGATGAAGATGCAGGTTTCACAAAAGTTGACTACGATTTACCTATTAGCAAAAAGAATTCTCAGCCTATAAATGATAATGTTCAGATTCGTAAAAACTTTAATGAAACAGCTTTTTTCTTTCCTGAATTAAGAACAGATAAAGATGGAAATATTGAATTCAGTTTTACGATGCCTGAAGCGCTTACGCAATGGAAGCTGATGACATTGGCGCATACAAAAAATCTTGCGAGTGGCTATGCAACAAAGACTGTTATCACTCAAAAAGATTTAATGGTGCAACCCAATGCACCACGCTTTTTAAGAGAAGGCGATCAGATGGAGTTCAGTGCAAAAATTGTAAATGTTAGTACGAAAGAATTAAGTGGACAGGCAGATTTTCAATTGTTGAATGCAACAACCATGAACCCGATTGATGGCTGGTTTAAAAATATTTCTCCTTCAAAAACATTTACAGTTGGAGCAGGGCAAAGTGCTTTGGTCACATTCAGCATCGACGTACCACAAAATTTTAATGACGCTGTTGTTTACAGAATAGTAGCAAAGGCTGCGAACGTGAGCGATGGCGAAGAGGCCGCAATTCCGGTCGTAACAAACAGGATGCTTGTTACAGAAACAATGCCTTTGCCGATGAGAGGAAATGGAACAAAAGATTTCAAATTTGAAAAGCTCATTAACTCAGGCAACAGCACCACACTCACAAATTATGGACTGACAGTAGAATATACAACGAACCCTGCGTGGTATGCGATTCAGGCTTTGCCTTATTTGATGGAGTATCCTTATGAATGTGCCGAGCAGACATTCAACAGGTATTATGCAAATGCCCTGGCAATCACAATTGTGAACTCATCACCTAAAATAAAAGCCATTTTTGAAAAATGGAAAACGTTGGATACTTCGGCTTTGATGAGCAATCTTCAGAAAAATGAGGAATTAAAATCAGTGTTGTTGCAGGAAACTCCATGGGTATTGCAGGCACAAAATGAAGAGCAGCAAAAGAAGAATATTGCATTGCTTTTTGATGCTGTAAAAATGAGTATGCAAATGGAATCGTCACTGAACAAATTAGCAGACATGCAATCGCAGAACGGAGGCTTTGTCTGGTTCAAGGGCGGTCCGGATAATCGCTACATGACTCAATACATCGTCACAGGAATTGGACATCTGAAAAAATTAAATGCTTTGCCTTCGTTTCAGCAAGGTGATCTGAAAAACATCCTCGACAAAGCAATCCCGTACCTGGATAAAATGCTGAAGATTGACTATGATAATTTGATAAAGTACAAATCAGATTTGAAGAGCAACAATCTTTCAGCGATTGCCATTCAGTATTTATACATGCGCAGTTTCTTTGTCGAATATCCAGTGTCAAAAGAAACTCAAACTGCATACAACTACTACAAGGCGCAATCAAAAACATATTGGCTCAGCCAAAGTAAATATATGCAGGCAATGATTGCCTTGTCGCTCTATCGCTCCCAGGATGCGACGACTCCAAATGCAATCATAAAATCGTTGAAGGAAAATTCGATCAATAATGAAGAACTGGGCATGTATTGGAAAGAATGGAATCAACATGGGTACTGGTGGTACCAGGCTCCGATAGAATCCCAAGCATTGATGATTGAAGCATTTAGTGAAATTGAAAAAGATTCAAAAATAATTGATGACCTCAAAACATGGTTGCTAAAAAAGAAACAAACAAATAACTGGAAGACTACGAAAGCAACCGCGGATGCATGCTACGCCTTATTGCTGCAGGGTACTGACTGGCTTTCCGAAGAGAAGGCTGTTACTATCAAATTGGGAAATACCACGATCAATAGTAAAGATGAAAAACCAGAAGCAGGCACCGGATATTTTAAAAGAAAAATAGACGGCGATAAAGTAAAATTAGGCATGGGAAATATTAGTGTGACGGTTTCTTCGCCAATCAATCAATCCACAAAAAAACCAGTCAACTCTTCAGCATCGTGGGGTTCTGTCTATTGGCAATACTTTGAAAATTTGGATAAAATAACTTTTTCAGAAACTCCATTAAAGCTTAGTAAAAAATTATTTATTGAAAAAAATACAGACAATGGCCCGGTTCTTCAACCAGTAAACGATGGCGATAAAATTCACATTGGCGATAAAATAAATGTGCGTATTGAACTACGTGTTGACCGTGATATGGAATATGTACACATGAAAGATATGCGTGCCTCTTGCATGGAGCCAACCAACGTTATCAGTGAATATAAATACCAGGATGGCCTTGGATATTATGAAACAACAAAAGATGTAAGCACTAATTTTTTCTTCGGTTATTTAAATAAAGGCACTTACGTTTTTGAATATCCCATGTTTGTAACACACAGTGGAAATTTCAGCAACGGCATTACTACTATTCAGTGCATGTATGCACCGGAATTTACGGCACACAGCGAAGGAGTGAGGGTAAATGTTGCGCAGTAGAGGAAAGTCAAACCAGGAAGCTTTTTTGAAGTTTTTTAAGACTATACGACTCGAAAAACCTTATTGGTTTCTACAGATTGATAGATTATCAGGAAACTGAAGAAGGTGGATTCAATGTACTCTATAAACTACCTAAATAAAAAAGCTCCAATCGAAGGGAGCTTTCCTATTTGATAAAATGATTCTTACAAAAACATCTCTCTATTTATAGGCTATATATTTTTGTTCAGCCTTAATGATTTTTTCAAAAAACGATTTGAACACATTGTAATCTTCCGGCAAAATCTGTTGGGGTCGTCCATTGGAAAATTTCCTGGTAACGATGAGTTTATCCGGCGACTTCAGTTTGTACTGCATAGAATACTTCATGTCTTTAAAAGACACAATTTCATCTTTAGGCAATTCGATAAATTTCGCTCCACCAGGCGCAGTAATCGTTACGGTAGTCTCGTATGAATCTATGTTCTCATAGCTCCAGTATTCAATTGGGTATTCGCGCTTATTAGCAGAGAAATTATCCAATGTCGCAACTATATCCGGATAGACAATTCTAAATGTGTTCAGGCTACCAATTTCTGCCACTTCATCTTTTACTTTGTAGCTGAAGAAAGACACTACGGA
Organism: Chitinophagales bacterium; assembly: GCA_038258515.1. Lineage (GTDB taxonomy): Bacteria > Bacteroidota > Bacteroidia > Chitinophagales > Chitinophagaceae > Ginsengibacter. The sequence goes on from JBBSPT010000049.1 coordinate 6,247, forward strand.
ATCATTTATTTTATCAAGATCCTGGAAAGAAATTTTTTCAAGACTCACCGTATTTTTATAAGAACGCGCCAGACTTTCCTCCATTTCCTGGAGCTGCTTTTCATTATCGAGATGCATGTATTTATCTCTTATAAATGAAGAAGTGGCTCCATATGTAACTGTAGCAACAGATATTTGTAAATCGCCTTCTTCCGGTGTTATATCGATCATCCGTTTGATTACATCTTTCACCCTGTTTTCGGGTTTCAAATGTATCAGCTCTGCATTTTCGTTGGAAGGTTTGTTTGGTATTTCCAATGCAACTGCACCACTCAGGTTATTGGGCATGCCGGTGAAAGGCAAATTATTATCCGTCAGTTCTATAAAGTAATCTTTACTGTCAAGTACCGCTTTTACGATACAATGATTGAACTCCACGGAAGGGAGCATCATATTTTTTTGACCGTTATCCCTTGTGGATACTAACACCATTTGAGCGTCGATCCCAGCCATGTGTGCCAGCGTTACGAACAATCCGGACAGATCCTTACAATCTCCTAACCGTGTGGATAAAACAGCAGAAGCCCGTTGCGGAACAAATGCACTTTGCCTGAATGATACTTCACTATACTTGATATTAGACTCGATATATTGATAGATTGTCCTGGCTTTTTCAAACTGTGACAGTTTCTTTTTTTCATCAGGGAATAATTTTTTATAGAGAGCAATGATCTCAAAATCTTCTTCTGACTTGTTATTCGTTATATCGCTATACCAGTTTGCGATTTCCTTCCATGATGGGATCGTTGAAATATGGAGCACCATTCCGACATCTGACTGCTCAGGCATAAGAGGCTCGCTTTTTATAGGAACAGGTTTTGTCATAATCCAACTGTATTGCTTAAAATTTTCAATATTCTTAATCTCCGGTTTGATAGGAGAGTTGGTCAACAAATAATTAATCTTAAGATCGACAGGGACGATTAAATTGTACTTCGTAATAGCAGAATAAATTTTCCCGCCAAAAGCATATTTGTCCCAATATTCCTTCGCAAACCGGCCATAAGCATATGTTTGGAGCCTATATTTAAAAATAATAATATCGCCCACTTCCAAATTGGTAAATACTACCTGGTTATCGTTTCTGTCTCCCTCAATCTTCACTCCACTCTTTTTTATCACCACGGTTTTTTCTATAAGCAATGACTGTGAGCTATTATAATTTATTGATGATTCCTTGTAACTCTCAATGCCTTTATCATTGGTGATCCTTATGATGTAAGTATCGTATTCTTCAGTAGCGCCGTCAGGGTACATGATTGCATTCTTCTGGTCGAGTATATAATAAAATCCATACTCGGAGCTTTTTACTTCTGCCGGATTATCCTCTTTAATTATTTTATCGATGTCCGTTTCGGGAAATAATTTAGAAATTTCTGGGAGATGATTCAGCTTTCTTATTTTACTGATAATGCCGTATTGATCCGGGTCGAATTTTAGCGACTGATTGTAATCATTCAAGGCCTCCGGAATACTATTTTTTTCACTGTGAATATCACCCAGTTGCTCCCAATATTTTTCGTTGTAGGGAGAGAGCGCCAAAGACTTGCGGACATAATCTTCCGATTTACTGTAATCCTTGACAGAAAAATAATACTTCGACAATTCATAATAGCCGTTGGGGTCGTAAGGAAATGTGGAGAGCAGTTTTTCTTTTATTGCCAGCCCCTTTTTTACGTCACCTTTATCGATAAGAATATTTGCATAAGCTATGTACACATTATAGTTGTAATTGTTTTTCATGTACTTTTCGTAAACTGCCAGAGCCCCTGAATTGTCCTTGTACACTTCCTTTTTTATGTTATACATCATTGCAATGGTCTCGGCGTTGTCCGGATATTTTTGATGCACCTTTTCAGCAACCTTCACCATTTCATCATATTTTTTATCGTTTGCCAAAACCATCAGGCTATAGCCATCGGTGAATTCATCTTCTCCATAAAGCTTTTTATAGTTTTCCAATTCTGCGGTACAGTCTTCAAATTTTTCATTGTCATAAAATTCTTTGATCTTAATCTGAGAGACCATTATACTTTCGGGATCTGCAAGCTTGACCTTTTCTAACTCTTCGAGATAGAGAGTCTTATTATTTTGTTGGTTCAATATGTTAACCAATTTCATTCTTACCAATGAATTTTCCGGCGCCCGGTTCAATGCTTCGTTTACAACATCTCTCGCTTCCAGTAGCTTGCCATTCCTCAAAAATGCATCTGCGAGTAAGAGGTAGTTCAGCAGATTGTCCGGCTGTGACTTTATTTTCCCTGCAAAATATTCCTCCGCGAAAGGCTGGATAATTGCATTGCCACCACCATTGTCGATACCTTTTGAGTAAGGCATATAAGTGGATGAACCGTAAATATTTGGAAGCGCTCTATATTTTTCATCTGAGAATCGCAATGAAAAATTCGGATAATTGTAATTGGTATAACCAAGCTGAACCAACACCCTGTTGGCACCTTTTTTTAAATTGCACCTTACAGAATAGGCGTCCATTTCGGTGACCCGCTCTCTTGATTCAGCAATTACGGGCATATCATTAATCCAAACCTTGATTGACCCCGTGCAACCCACACCACACAACACAGACTGATCTGAAGGACTATTCACGAAAGTCTGTGCGTAGATAACTGCAACGTTTTTATTGAATTGATAACCCGTTGGAGTCCACCCATCTTTTATTTCAGTTGCGGGTGTAAACCAGCGTACATCGGCATTTGTGAGAGATTTAAAAGTTGCTTCCGGCTCCGGATGCTCTAATGGCCCGTACTTTTTATAAAATCCACTTTCGGATAAATTTTCAAAGGGACCAGTAAATTGCCAGTTCCTGATGTTGCCGACATTATTAGAATAATTTTTTGCTTTATCAAATTCAGCAGAAAAAAGATAATGAAATTCTTCCTGGTAATTCGCCGCTGCCACCAGCGTTCCAGGAGCTTTCGTGTCTTTTGCCAACTGATCCACCAGCATAATCTGGCTCTCTTCGCTCTTTTTACCATAGCCACCAAGAACAGCCGGGCTAAACCAAAGTGCATAAATGTACGGATAAGGATTGTCTGCCTTCAGGTAAAATTTATTGCTGAAATCTTTGATAGTTTTTTCTCTTCCGTTGTAAGATTTCAGGTAGATATTGGTGATGTAAGCGTCTAATGCTGTGGCAGGATCTGCCATTGCTTCCGCAAGAAATTTTTCCGCTTCAGGACGATTGTTTTTAGTTAAAGACTTCCAGGTTTTCTCATATGAATTTGTCTGGCAGAAGGACCCAAGACTGCACAATATTAGTATCGCAGTTAGGTATTTTTTCATGGCAAGTGAGTTTTGGTAAATTTTGAACGCTAATATAAATGAAGAATATGTAAATAAAATCAGCAACTGCCGAGATCAACGGATTATTTATCCCTTTTATTTTATCATAAAAAAAATTAAGGAATGCCGCGACTGCCTCACCCGTATGCCTTGCACTGTAAATTTCCATAGCGTTTAATTATCTTTGCTGCCCTTTTAAACGAATCTTTCAACATAAAAGTTAAATGTACAGGACGCATACTTGTGGAGAATTAAGAACTCCGGATCTCGCCAAAGAAGTCATCCTTGCCGGATGGGTACAAACAATCAGGAAATTTGGCAGCATCACTTTTATTGACCTACGCGACAGGTACGGTATCACACAATTATTATTTAATGAAAAACTTACCGCTCAACTTGACAAAAATCCATTGGGAAGAGAATTTGTTTTGCAAGCAAAAGGAAAAGTAAGTGAGCGAAGCAATAAGAATGCAAATATTGCCACAGGTGACATTGAAATTTTGGTTTCAGAATTTAAAGTGCTTAATAAATCGGCGGTTCCCCCCTTTACCATCCAGGATGAAACGGATGGAGGTGATGATCTCAGGATGAAATATCGTTTTTTGGATCTTAGAAGAAATGCAGTTAAAAAAAATATAGAACTGCGTTATGCGGTTAACCGGGCAGCCAGGAACTATTTGCATTCAAATAATTTCATTGACATAGAAACACCATTTTTAATAAAATCCACACCCGAGGGTGCAAGAGATTTTGTTGTTCCCAGCCGGATGAACCCTGGAGAATTTTATGCCTTACCACAATCGCCACAAACGTTCAAGCAGTTATTAATGGTTAGTGGCTATGATCGTTACTATCAAATAGTAAAATGCTTTCGTGATGAAGATTTACGTGCAGACAGGCAACCGGAATTTACCCAAATAGATTGTGAGATGGCCTTCGTAGAGCAGGAAGATATTTTGCAAATGTTTGAAGGAATGATCAAGTCTATTTTTAAAGAAGTGAAGGGAATAGAATACAACGGACAGGTGGAGAGGATGACCTGGGAAGATGCGATGTGGAACTATGGAAATGATAAGCCAGACATAAGGTTTCGGATGCTCGTTAAAAATTTAAAATCTGAAAACAGGATCTATCTAGAAGCGCTCATGTCCAGCGAATTTGCTGTTTTTAATGAGGCAGAAACTGTTGTTGCCATCTCAGTTCCGGGTTGCAGTGATTATTCAAGAAGACAAAC
>JBBSPT010000050.1:0-10710 GCA_038258515.1 Chitinophagales bacterium
CACTTCAGCAACTGAATCCGTGGAAATTCCCGAATTCACTTTGCTCAAAGATCCATTCAGGTTAGATTTCATAACCGGTGAAGAAACGAATTCCGGCCTTGAAATTAAATCGGTTGCAGCAAATGAAAAAGATAAACTGGAGACGCTGTTTAGATTACTTTGCTTTCTTGGTAACCGATCTACCATTATTTTTCTCAACCACCGTGAAGCCGTTGAACGTGTAAGCAATTCCCTTAGCGAAAAAGGAATCAGGAATGAATTTTTCCATGGCGGAATGGAACAGCAACAAAGAGACAGTGCAATGGCGAAATTCAGGAATGGCTCAGCTAACTTTTTAGTAACAACCGATCTTGCTTCGAGAGGACTTGACATACCCAACATCAGATACATAATACATTACCATTTACCACAGACCGAAGATGCCTTTACGCATCGCAACGGCAGAACCGCCAGGATGGATGCAAGTGGTACTGCGATTTTAATTCTGAATGAGGAAGAAACACTGCCACCTTATATTGATAAAAACATTGAAAAAATCGATCTGTTAGCAACATCGGAGTTACCGGAGAAACCGAAATGGGCCACCCTTTTTATCTCCGCAGGAAAAAAAGACAAAGTGAATAAAATCGATATTGTAGGTTTCTTATCGAAAAAAGGTCAACTGAAACAGGAGGACATAGGTTTGGTGGATGTAAAAGATTTTTTTTCCTTTGTGGCAATTAGAAAATCCAGGATGGGCCAGGCCTTTCAACTGATCAAAAACGAGAAGATCAAAAACAGGAAGGTGAAGATTGAAATTGCGAAGTAGCTATTATTCGTCTTTCAAACGAAAAGTTTGCTTCATTGATTTTAATACACCATTGGTCGACCACTGTCCAGGTACCAACATTCTGCGAACAGTGAATAACGGATCAACTGAATCTCTCTTTGTAGATAAAATGAACGCCATTTTAAAACCGTGATTTTTTAACTGTCCTATAGCTGCCTGGTTCCACAACCCAAACGGGTAAGCAAAATATTTTACCCCAACGCCGGTTATTCCTTCTATCGTTTTCGTCGGCTTTACCAACTGTGTTTCCCAATCTTCATCCTTGTATTTCGTTACCATATGATGATCCCACGTATGGGATTCTATCACATTTCCGTCATCCGCTAATTCCTTTAGTTGGTCTTTGGTCATATAACGGGAGCGGTTTATCGATACAGTCATAACAAAAAACACACCTTTGAATCCATGCTTCTTCATTTCCTGCCAGCCAATTGAATACTGCTCTTCATCCGTGTCGTCCATAGTTATCATCACAGGTTTCGCCGGAAGCGAAGCATCGTAAACGAGGAAATTATAAAGTTGATCCGGAAGTATCGTTTCATAGCCACTATCTTTTAAAGCCTTCATTTGCTGGGCAAACTGCGCAGGCGATACGGAATAATTTTTCAGCGTTTCGCTTTGACCGGGTTTTGCTTCGCGGATGTGATGGTAACACAGAACCGGAACTTCTTGTTTTGCGAGTATCATTTCAGCCGTCGCTTCCCTTTTTTCTTTTGGGACCTCCTGAGATGTTTGTGGCGCAACAACTGTGGAATCAGCATCTGTCGTCGCAGAGCGATCTGACTCATTTGAAGTGCAACTAGTAGCCAGTAAAAATATAAATATCGAAACTACAGAAACGATTTTCATGATTTATGCCGGAAAAAAATTATTGATATTGAATATAAATAGGTTTAGGAGTAAACTTCAATAGCTCTTCAGGAGAGTACAATTGGTCAGCGCCCTTCTTCGTGTCGTTTTTATAAAAAAGTTTAAATCCTGCAAACTGAACCGGCTCTCTATAGATATAGCGAAGGTAGCTTGAGCGCTTTAGAATTTTATCGCCCCATCCATCCATGTCCATCACAATTTGCACCTCGGGCACTTTCTTTATATCCTGGTAACCTCTCACCATGCCTTGCGTGAAACGATGTATAACCAGGATCTTTGGAGGTATATTATTTTCCTTTACAACTTCAGCCAGGATATCAATGGCATCATTAATATCTGAGGCATTAAACGTCCCAATTTTCGATCCGGGTACTTCGCCACCTTTCATGGAAAATTCAGGATCGATGCCAAGGTTTACATTTGGCAATTTTAGATATTCCTTCAAATTCGTTACTTCATCTTTCACGCTACTATGTCCGACTTGAATATCCAGGAAAACCAACGCTTCAATTTCCTTTGCCCATTTTAAAATAGTGTCAATCTGGTGAAATGGCATTCGTAAACGATGCTTACCATCTTTGCCGGCTGCACCCTGTGCCGTAACTGCTATGTAATGAAGAGCAGGAATGACGGGCACCGTGGAATCAGCAGCCTGCCACTTAACGACCTCACCCTTTAACTTTTTTAGCATTTCGTTTTTCGGGAGCTCACCGAGAATACCCATCTTTTTGGAATAAAGATTTCCGTAAAAAGCGATAATTCTGTTATATGGGAGAACCGCGCCCGGCAAAGGATACGGGGCTTTCGCCGGCCATAAACCTGTCGTGTCATTATTGCTCAGGTAACTGATCAGGTGATCATATTTAACAGTGTCAATCGCCTTTTTTTCAACAACCGCTTCAGCGGCTTTGTTTTGAGAATTTTTTAATGAATCCGTTTTATCAGGCTCACTGTTCGATTGCGCATTATTGCAGGCCGGCAACAGAAAAAATAAAAAGCCAAGAAGAAAAAGGCAAGAGGTGTTATTTCTGATTTTCATAGAACACGAAAGTATTTCAAATGCGTAAATAATTTTTCAATAAAATATTTAGGGCCAATATTGAGCTCTGAAGCTAATTTAAAGAGGCGTTAAGTTTTTTAGCTAAAACGGAAATTTCTTTGAATTCTTGCACCAGACAATTTATTTTTAAAAGAGCCAATGAGAATCTTTTCCTGCTATTTCTTCCCGCGAACATTTATCGAAGCGCAAGGTCAATCATTCAATCCACATTGGATCATAAAATTATTGGTAAAAACCTTTCGTGCATTTTCGTCCAACAGCGAGTGACGACAATTCTTCCATTTAGTAACGTTATCGCCATACATTTTTTGCACCAAGTCCGGGTTGAGATCGAAATTCATCTTGCCCCAATGTAATGTGTAAGGAATCGACAGCTCTTCAAGCCTCGCCCAAATCCGTTCATAAAAATCTCTTGTTAATTTACAGTCCACTCCATCTAATTCAAGAATACAGGTTTTATCAAAATGGGTGAATCCGAGCAAAGCAGTTGTGCCCTTCACGTACCGCAGGGCAAGCGCTCCCGGAAATGGACTTTCCTTATTCAATCTTACAACTTCCTCTACCACCGTGCTGGCATTGGAGGCATGTACCCCAATAGCTGCACTTCCTGCTTTTCCAACAAACTTGGTATTGCTAAAGGTTTCTCCAAGTGTCCCGGTGTATGTTTCGTTGGACTTAAATGCCAATGGAAATAATTTATTTACGAGCCCCGGCACCAATAGTGAAGATAAACCCGGACCAATATGGTCAACAACAGTTTGGATCAACCCAAGCAGATCATCTCCATACGTAAAGCCCGAGTCGTTCCTGGCGATGCGTGTGTAATCTTCCCGGTAGGGAGTTTTATACATGGTTTTAAAATAAACCCCTTTTTGCTCATTGTCCGGCTCAAACATCTGCGGATTAACCAAAATTTCGAAATGGTATAATTCTTTACCGGGTCCGTCCGGCGGTGCAGGAAGCGAATCAAGGATTGACGAAAAATCAAGTTGATTCATGGCAGGCTTGAGCGCATCATTATATACTACGTTGCCGGCTCGGAACTGTTCCAGCAAAAATATTGGTTCCGTCTCGAGCAATATGCCATGGATAAAACCAAAGCTCCCAAAGCTAACGACAGCCGCATTGAACATGTCATCGTCCTTTATAGGTTCGGCTCCCAGCCATGAAATAAATTCATCAGACGCAACTGGATTGGATTCTTTTTCAATCCAAACATGCTTGTCAGGCCCAACCACAATATGCAGCCCAACGATAGAATCGTGAACAGCGCCGACATTGAAAGCTGAACCATGAGTTCCTGTCGACGTGCATCCCGCGATGGTCTGCCCGTTGCTCGCCCCTGATGCTTTTAAAGAACGCTTTGGGTTAGAGGCTTCCAGCTTCTCGTCGAGGTCTAAAACGCTTAGCCCACATTCCGCAAAAAAAAGATCTCCGGCATTTTTCCCTTTCTGCAAATACTCTGGCGCCACAAAAGAATTTCTCAGGTTGTATGAAAGTCGGAGCGCTTTAGTATCTACGAGACCCCCTTCACAAACCGCGACATGGGAGAAAGACCATCCATTGCCCAATGCCCGTAAATGAATATCGTTGTCAATGGCGTATTGTATTAGCCATTGAAAGTTTTTTGTGGTATCCCGATAAGGATTCGAAGATTGTGCAGATGGAATCCTCAATTTGAACGAGGCATTTTCTTTAAACTGATGAACGAAATTCTGGTGCCCGTTTTCCCACTTCGTAATGGGCAGCCTCTCGATTCCATCCGGCAATGTTGTTTCCGTTGGCATTACAATAGAGTTTAATTGTTACCTAATGATTCAGTAGGGGGACTGTATGGGGCACAGCACCATTCCACTCTTTGAGGCATTACGATTCCCAATGTAGCAATTGAGATCAGCGCAAATCCGAGGTTATTTTTCACCGTTACACTATTCATGTGATCCGATCGTTTGTCACACTTGGGATTAATATCCTTCGGCTGCACTAATCCCCAAGCGAATGACCAGGTAGTTTTTTTATTCAGCGGGTTGTTTGCAAACGTGTCGCAATCGTATTTTGAGACGATTCTTGTGGTGGTGCAGGACATACCTGAAATAGAATATACAAGGATGATACACGCGAAGAAGCGAGTGGTGAAAGATAGTTTGGGGGTCATTTGAAAGAATTTTGTAATGGTAATGGGCAATCTCTATCCAACAATTCAGCAGGATAAATAATATCAATTTTTGAAGGTGAAACTACATTTTTTGTTTAATGAAAATTAAGGTAGAAAAAAATTATGTGACCCGCGATTCCTCAAACGATTTAGCCAACTATTTTCATCGCAGCAAATCTTTTTGACGACTTAATTCTGTTCCTACTATTGCAAAGCCACTTTGGCAAAGTGGCTGCAATAAATTGTTGGAATAATCCCAAAACGGATATGTAGTAAATTTTACCTAACACTATTTTAAATCATCTTGAATTAATATAATTGTCAAGGTGTTTTATAGTCTCTTTTTGTTTCAGTATCGTTTCTTTTACAACATCGGTAATAGAAATAATCCCCTTGAGCTGATCGTTCGAAAACACAGGTAAGTACCGGATCATGCTATCAGTCATCAGCTCCATGCAGTGTTCTACAGTATCTGTTGGTTTTATATGAGGCAAGTTCGTTATCATAATATCTTCCACCCTTGTATCAGTTGAGTTCTTCCCCTTCAAAATAACTTTTCTCGAATAATCACGCTCGGTAATCAGACCGAAATAATTATCTCCTTCCATTACAAGTACAGAACCGATATTATTATCCGCCATAACCCTCAAGGCTTCGATCACGCTGGTTGATGGAAGGACTGAGATGGCGTTAGCGCCTTTCCGTGCAAGGATGTCTGATACTCGATTCATGATTGAAGATTTTGAGTCAGTAAAATACTGAAAATATTTTAAATGTCGGTCATTTTGCTGTGCTGTGAATGCCGGCAAAGCTGCGGGAGCTCCCCCCGGAATTTGAATTCTTCGGCAAAGATGATTATCTTTGAATACACTCATCGCGAGATGGTGCAACTTTACCCCCGATCCTTTCCCATAAAACTATTAGTTGCTGTTCGTATCCTTTAGAAATACTACATTTAAGTCCATTCATTAATTTAAACTGTAAGTATGAAAAAAATCTACAAGACCGAAGTCGCTGACACTTTAGTAGCCATTGGTATTATCACTGGTTTCTATGGGTTAATGGCAATCATTGCTTTACTTTTTGGAATGTAGTTCTCAGGAACTTGAAATTCTTTAATGGCACGAATCGGATTCGTGCCATTTTTTTCAGCTATACGGAAACATCCGAATCGTCAGTCAGTTTTCTATGCAATTTCCGGCCTTCTCTCACTATAATTTCCACAATCAATTCTATGTCCCTGGGGGAAGTTCTGAAATTCACAATGCAGCCACGTAAGCAATACTTTCCCCTAATAACCGCATTTGATAAAAAAACTTCTCCCTTTTTTTGTAAGAGATTCAGCAAGGCTTCATTTAAAGTATTTAAATATGCATCATGTTTTTCACCATCGAAGCCGGAAGGAATATATCTTAAAGTTGCAATACTCAGATTTATCGAAATAGCTTCCAATTCGGAATGTTTGGTTGCGAGGTCGAAGAAGAGTTCTGCAAGATGGATGTCACCTCTTATCATTTCAATATATCCATCCCGACCCACCATTTGCAGCGCAAGCCATACCTTCAAAGCCCGAAATCCACGGGAATTTTGAAAACCATATTCATAAAAATTTTTTGTGCGAAGATCATCATCACTGCCGAAGTTGTAATAAACGGGATGAGAACTGTAGGTTTCGATGAGGTAATTTTCATTTTTCACAAGCGTGCAACCTGCTTCGAGGGGACTGTATAGCCATTTGTGCGGATCGATCGCAATGGAATCGGCCTCTTCCATACCTTCGAACATCGATTTGTATTCAGGGATGATCACTGCTGGAGCTCCATAAGCCCCGTCAATATGAAACCATAAGTCAAATTTCCTGCAAACCAAAGCTATTCCTTGTAAGTCATCTACAACGCCGGTGCTCACATCTCCGGCTGTACCAACTACCATAACCGGATGGTAGCCATTTTCCAAATCCTTCCTGATTGTTTGTTCCAGCAACAAGTTGTCCATGCGGTTCGCCTGGTCAGTTTCAATCCACCTGATCGCTTTGGTACCAAAGCCAAACAGGAAAGCGGCTTTTTCAATCCACGTATGCGTTGCTTTAGAACAATACACAAGAAGTTTCATTTCGCTATTGGAAATGCCATCTTGTTTAATACTCTTTGGAGCTTTTGCTGTGCGGGCCGCCAGGAATGCCGTAAAGTTTGCCATATTGCCTCCACTCACCAATATTCCGCCCCAGTCCGGGGAAAGACCCAGAAACTCTGCCAACCATTTAATAGTTTGTTTTTCAATTTCCGTTGCGATTGGGCTCAGGATGTTAGCGCCAACATTTGGATTGACTGCAGACGCAAGCAAGTCCGCTAAAGCGCCGATCGCAGTGGGCGATGAAGTAATGTAACCTAAGAATCTCGGGTGGCCGTTCAGCAGGGAATGATCAAATAATAATTTTGCTGCTTGGCCAATCAAAGCTTTGGCGTCTCTGCCGTCGTTTGCGAATAAGAAATCTTTCAGCAAAAGCTGCAATTGCTCCGGAGTCTCACCTGGCGTCACTGGTCTGTCGCGAATACCGTCATAAAAACCGGCGATGTCATCTATCAGCTTTTTACCAATTTCCTTGAATTGATCCTTGCTCATTTCTACAGGAGAATGCCGGCTGTTATTCATTTTCTCATTTTTCAAAAGCAGTCTGGATAATGTATTCAAAATTAAATTAAAAGTTCACTTCGTCGGGACTTCTCTTTCGTTTCCGATTATCAATTCCAGGATAGAATTTTTAGTTGCTGAGCATCGGGTCTGATTTTTATCCACAACCGCTGCATAACTTTTGTAATCAACAGCGTCCAATGGATTACTATTTGTGATTTCTTCAATTAAATTTTATAGAAGATGAGAACTTATAACACGATCGTTGTAATGCCAAATGAAATGAAGCTGGAGGTGGCGTATTACTGTACAGACAAGAAATTGGACGACAAAGAAAAAGGGAAATTTACCCAGCTCTTTATTCAATTGCATGATTGTATCTCCGTGATGAAAATTGACAGGTCAATCAGCGCCAAAGCGAACCTGCTGGAGACCATCGTTCACAATAAAGTGATTATCGAGAGAGGCCATCTTTGCTAAGTCGAATTTTTTATTTTAACAAGAGCTATTCTACAATTGCCTTATTCACTTTCAACAGGCAATTCAATATTTGTTGGATATGCTGTAGAAAAATAAATTCGCTGCTCCGCTTTTATAAAATCATTCTCGTCTGCCTCATAAATATTTGTGACATACTTCTGTGGATTACGGTCGATCAAAGGAAACCACGTGCTTTGAACCTGTACCATTAAATGATGCCCTTTTTTAAATGTATGATTTATGTCATGCAGGTCGATCACAAATTCTTCCGGCTCGCCCGGAGTGAGTGGTATTGGGTGAGTAAAGCTTTTCCGGTATCTGCCCCGGAACACTTCCATGGCGACGGGAAGCTGAAACCCGCTCATAGACAACGATTCCCGGTCAAAGCCAGGATAGACATCTATCAACTTTACAATCCAGTCAGCGTCGGTTCCGGTCGTGCTTGCGAACAGGTGAGCCGTTATTTTACCCGTTACAGTGAGGTCACTCGTCAATGAATCCATGGTGAAGCTAATGACATCCGGACGGGTAGAGACAAAGCGCTGATCCTCTACCTGCCAGGGTTTCCACCGGCTTCCAGGACCATAGGTCGCTTCAATCGGCAGTGTTCGGTAGGGCACCGGCGACGCCGGATCGCTGATATAACTAACAGATCCGTTTTCAGCAGATGGTTTATCAAACGAGGCTGTATTCCCCGGTCCGGCATAGAGTCGTTTAATCAAGGTATGCTGCGGCGGCCATGCCTTATAGCTTTTCCATTGGTTAGTCCCCGTTTGGAAACAGGTTGCTTCAGGAAACTGAGGATCCGCAATTCCATTTTTATCTCGTCCCTTGAGCCAGTAATCAAACCATTGCTTTTGCAAATCACCAAAATACTCGCTGGTATTGGAGTCGAATGAAATTTTCCCGAGACCATCGCCCTTGCCTCTCGCCCACTGGCCATGATTCCATGGTCCCAAAACCAAAAAGTTTCGATTGAACGTATCTTTTTTTTCCATGTGAGAATACATTAACTGCGGGCCATTTATATCCTCCTGGTCGTAGTAGCCTCCCACATGCAATTGCGGAATTTCAGGATAACGCACATAATCAAGCGTGGAATTCTTTTGCCAATATTCATCATAGTCAGGATGATCTACAAAGGTGTTCCACGTTGGAATTGTTCTCTTGAAATATTTGTCATTTACATTTTTCAGGGAACCCAACTTAAGATACCAGTTGTATAGGTCGTATTGCGGAAATGGAAAATCATTGTCGGTGGTTTTATCGTACTCCACTTCGTAGGTGTATTCCATTCCATAGCTCAGGCGGAATGCGCCATTGTGATGAAAATCATCGCCAAGAAAAAGGTCTGCCATACAAGCTTGTTCGGACGATGCTTTCAATGCAGGATGTGGGTCAACGGCACCAACCAGCGCCAGCCATCCCGGGTAAGAAATTCCAAATATTCCAGCCCTGCCATTATTTTTCGGAACGTTTTTAATCAACCAGTCAACCGTGTCCCAGGTATCGGTGCTTTCATCAACAGCTCCCTTATTGGTTAAATGAATGACGGGTTGATGGATTTGCATTTTACCCTCACTATTATTTTTTCCACGTATATCCTGGAATACGAATATATATCCTCCGTCAGCCAGTTTCGAAACGTAAGACCAACTGTCGAGACTAAAATCTTTATTCAACGGAAATTTTGTCTCAGCCCCGTATGGAGTCCTCGTGATGAGAATCGGCAGGGCGGCAGAAAAATTAACGGGCGATATTATTTCCGTGAAGAGTTTCACTCCATCCCGCATCGGTATCATCACCTGTGTTTTTTTATACAGCGGTGATTTTGCGGCCTGGCCGAAAAGTGGAATAGTTATTTGAAAGCTCACGAGAACAACGAGCAGCATTTTTCTCATAAAAATAAACAGGTGGTTAGGAAATAATGATGCTTTGCAATTAAAAAAGTTTCGCATTGGATAACACTTATTTAGGTAAGCACTACTTTGTTCATGATATCCCCGCCCTTAATCTCATCGAGAATATCAAGACCTTCAGTAATTTTCCCAAAACAAGTGTGCACTCCATCCAGGTGTTTTGTATTCGAACGATTGTGGCAAATAAAGAACTGTGAGCCCCCTGTATTCGGTCCTCTGTGAGCCATAGACATTACACCGCGGTCGTGGTGTTGCCGACTTCCTTTTGTTTCGCAATTAATTGTATATCCGGGACCTCCCGATCCGGAACCGCTGGGACACCCACCCTGTACCATAAAGTCGGGGATTACCCGGTGAAATGTAAGTCCATCGTAAAAACCTTCGGAAATTAGTTTCTTGAAATTTGCTACAGTCCCCGGGGCGTCATCATCATATAGCTCAAATTTTAGAACGCCTTTGCCGGTTTGAATTTCTCCTGTTGTAAATGCTGAATCACTCATTGCTATAATTTGTTTTACGCTAAAGTAACGATAAATCAACTTGTCATTATCACGACTTTTTTTCGGCTGCATTTCAGATTGTCGCTTTGCTAACTATAGGGGCGCTGAAGCCATCCGGCCACGGCATGCTGCCCTGGTTTTTGTCTTCACCACCCGGTGCCAATTTGAAATACACTTTTTTTGAGAAATTCTCTATTGCACAATATTGCGAAAGAAAATATAGCTGGCCAGAGGAATGCTGGAAGTTATCTTGTCTGGCAATTGGA
>JBBSPT010000051.1:0-10691 GCA_038258515.1 Chitinophagales bacterium
GGTAATCCGGTGCGTTTTTTAGTTTGAAAGATTTGGGAATCAGTCAAGCTATTTCAAAAAGCCTCAGGGAATGAATTAGTTATTGATTCGACAAGTCGTCCCGGTTTTGGTAGAATAATCAGGCACTATAGTTAGCAGCTTAGTAACCCAAAAAGCAAATCCCTTTGCATCAACGCAAAGGGATTTGTTTTAAATAGAGTGATTCTACAATGCACATCAAACAATGCTATGGTGCTGAAATTAATATCCCATGTCACCCATTCCGCCACCGCCCATTGGAGGCATTGCCGGCTTATCTTTTTCTGGCCTGTCGGAAATAACACATTCAGTTGTAAGTAACATGCCTGCAATTGATGCGGCATTTTCCAAAGCAATACGGGTAACTTTTGTTGGATCAATAACGCCTGCAGCCATTAGGTTCTCGTAAACCTCGGTGCGTGCATTGAAACCAAAATCACCTTTACCTTCTTTGATTTTCTGAACAACGATGCTTCCTTCAATACCACTGTTTATCACGATCTGGCGCAACGGCTCTTCAACAGCGCGCTTCACGATTTGAATACCGGTTGTTTCATCTTCGTTGCTACCTTTTAAATTCTCAAGGCTCTCAATGGCACGGATGTAAGCTACTCCACCACCGGCAACTATACCTTCCTCTACCGCAGCTCTTGTTGCATGCAATGCGTCGTCCACACGATCTTTCTTTTCTTTCATTTCTACCTCGGTGGCCGCGCCTACGTAAAGTACTGCAACACCGCCACTCAACTTAGCAAGACGCTCCTGGAGCTTTTCTTTATCGTAATCTGAAGTTGTGGATTCGATCTGAGATTTTATCTGGTTGACCCTCGCTGTGATATCTTTCTTTTCTCCCTTACCATCAACAATTGTTGTGTTGTCTTTGTCGATAGTTACAGACGAAGCTTCACCCAAATAAGTAAGATCTGCGTTCTCCAGTTTGTAACCCTGGTCTTCGCTGATAACGATACCTTTTGTTAACACTGCGATGTCCTGCAACATTTCTTTTCTGCGATCTCCAAAGCCCGGAGCTTTTACAGCGGCCACTTTCAGCGTGCCACGTAGCTTATTTACAACCAATGTTGCGAGTGCTTCACCTTCAAGATCTTCTGCAATAATCAACAATGGACGGCCGCCTTGTGCAACCTTTTCAAGTATGTGAAGAATGTCTTTCATTGAAGCGATCTTCTTATCATAAATCAGAATGTAAGGATTCTCCAACTCGGCTTCCATTTTTTCACTGTTTGTCACGAAATATGGAGAAATGTAACCCCTGTCAAACTGCATACCTTCCACAACTTCAACAGTAGTATCCGTTCCTTTTGCTTCTTCAACTGTAATCACACCTTCTTTGCCAACTTTTGTCATTGCCTCAGCAATCAACTTACCGATTGCTTCCTCGTTGTTAGCTGAGATAGATGCGACTTGTTGTATTTTATCAATGTTATCGCCGACAGTTTCTGATTGTTTCTTCAGGTGATCAACTACTGCTATTACAGCCTTGTCAATACCACGCTTCAGATCCATCGGATTTGCACCGGCAGCAACATTCTTAAGACCTTCACTGATGATTGATTGCGCTAAAACTGTAGCAGTTGTAGTACCGTCACCGGCAATATCTGCAGTTTTAGAAGCCACCTCTTTCACCATTTGAGCGCCCATATTCTCAATGGGATCGTCAAGTTCAATTTCTTTAGCAACCGTAACACCATCCTTGGTGATGCTGGGTGCGCCAAATTTCTTTTCAATTACAACGTTGCGACCCTTAGGACCAAGTGTTACCTTCACTGCATTGGCCAAGGTATCCACGCCTCTTTTCATCTTGTTGCGTGCTTCAATTTCAAAAAATATTTGTTTTGCCATGTTCTTGTTATTTATAAGTTTAATTTATCGGATTACTGAATAAGTTGGTTAGCTCACCTTCATTAATATATCAGAGGCCCTCATTATCAGGTAATCTTCACCTTCAATTGTAATTTCTGTTCCACCGTATTTGCCATACATGATGGTGTCTCCCGCCTTAATGTGCATGGGAATTAAGTTGCCAGTTTGTTCGGCGTACTTTCCTTTACCTACTGCCACAACCTTTCCTTTTTGCGGCTTTTCCTTTGCGGTGTCCGGAATAATGATACCGCCTGCAGTCTTTTCTTCCGCTGCATTGGGTTTAACCAGAACCCTGTCGTCAAAGAGTTCAAATGATTCTTTTGCCATAATTGTAAAGTTTTTTTTGATTTTTAATTTCCCCGGGAGAAGATAGATCTCACGTCGAGATTTTCCCGGCGGGCAGCAAATATACACGAATAATTGTACCAAAGCCGTGAATCAGCTTTGTTGTCAGATGCCTTGCAGACATGGCAGTTTTACCGCAGAAGCAAGCGTCAAAATTTCCTAAAAAAATTTATTGCTTGAAAGATTCATCCGGGAAGATTCCATTTCTCTTTTATCGCTGCTTTGTTTACTTCACTCATCCTGCTTTCCAAATAATGATCTTTTAACCTCTTTTGTCTGAAAGCTTCGTAAAGGGTAATTGCACAAGCGACCGAAATATTCAAAGACTTGATAATGCCGACTTGTGGAATCAACAAGCTCCCGTCGGTAAACTTGCTTATTTCATCGCTCACTCCGAATGTTTCGTTCCCGAAAACGATTGCGATAGATTCAGTAAAATCAAAACTATAAATTTCAATTGACTCTTCGCTCAGGTGCGTAGCATAGATTCTTTTATATTTCTTTCTGACTTCCTTAAAGCATTCTTCAACATTCGTGAACTGGTGGATGGTGAGCCACTCGGTTGCAGTAGAAGAACTTCTGTAACCCCACTTTTTTTGAGGGGGAATTCTATTATTTAAAATATAAACATCCTGTATTCCTACTGCGTCGCAGGTGCGCATAACTGCTGAGACATTATGTGGATCGAAAACGTTTTCAAGAATAACCGTGAGATCTGATTGACGGTGATTTAGGACTTTAGTAAGGCGATTGTGCCGCTCTGGTGTCATTTCCGAAAGATACGCGAAAGATAAAATAAGGATTCAGATCGAATATCAACCTGGAAATATCATCTTCATTGCCATCGGCAGAATTCCGTTATCGCACAGGTGCTTTCCCTCCTTCAGGAACAAATATCAATGCATCAGAATTTAAGCAATATCTCTTTCCAGTAGGAGCAGGGCCATCATCAAAAACATGCCCGAGATGCGATCCGGATTTGGAGTCCACAACTTCCCACCTTGTAACACCAAGCGTTTCATCTTTAACAAGCTTAACGGCCTCTTTATCTATAGGGGCATAAAAACTTGGCCAACCTGTTCCGGAATTGAATTTCGTAGCTGAGCTGAAAACCGGCTGGAGACTGGCAGCGGAATAGTAAGTTCCTTTTTTATAAAAGTGATCGAGCTTGCCGGTGAATGCACGCTCTGTTCCATCCTGGCGAAGAATGTAATATTGTGCCGGAGTAAGCATTGATTTCCATTCCTTATCGGAATGACTGATCGGGAAGTTTGCATTTTCAGCAATCGCTGCAGGCTCAGGATATTTCGAGTCTGCGGTCTGGGACTGGGAGCAATTCGTGAGAAATAAAGTAACCACGCACATTGCAAAATATAAAAGCTTCTTCATCTTAATTTTTAAATAAGATACGAAGCGGAAATCAAAACGGATAAATAGAAAATGTTAACATTCATCTTAGCGGTTAAAAAGTTAATTGCGTCCCGGGCTTTGTTTCACAAGCTTGAATACCATGGAGCGATCCACACCTTCTATTTTAAGAAAGTAAATGCCTGGCGCAAGCTGCGGGAAGCGAACAATATTATTTTGCGATTGCAGCACCTGGGTGCTAAACACTTTGCCCGTTACATCGTATAACTTGATTTTCTTACCGACTAGGTTACCGGGGTTTGCGCTCTTAACAGTAACGCCTGTGGTGAAGGGATTGGGATAGATCTCTACGCTAAACTTTTGCTCGGTTTCCACAGGTAGTGGTCCGGCAGTAACGTTAGAGCTATCGCAAACATTTGATGAAAGAAATGAATTTCTCGGGTGGTTGAGTGCGAATGAACCTCGCATTAAATTCTTCTGCCCGGTCGTAAACATGTTCATACATGCGTCGTCCGTAAAGTCCATAAAATTCATAAACATGTCACCATAGTTATTAATGGAACAGGATGAAGTATGGGGAAATGTGGGACAGAAACTATTGTTGGTCTGTTGTGGAGGAGTATCAGCAACGCCGTCATCTCCACATTGTGCATCACCCCAAAGATGTTTCAATCCAAGCCAGTGACCTATTTCGTGAGTGGCTGTTCGGCCTTTATTGAACTCAGGATTTAGTGTGCCAGTTGTACCGAATACGTTGTATTGAAGTACTACTCCATCTTTGTTTGCCGGTCCGCCAGGAATAACTGAATAGCCCAGGGTTCGTCCAAACAGGTTACAAACCCATATGTTGAGATACTTCTTCGAATCCCAGGCATCATCGCCGCCGCCGGAAGAGAATTTCATTTGATCATCAGAAAGCCAAAACGCTTCCTTAGTCCGTTTTCTGATAATGCCCGTAGTGTATCGTCCATTTGGGTCTACTTTTGCAAGACAAAAAACAATTCGGGTATCGGCAGCTACATTCCTAAATGGAAGTGGCGTATTCACCGCATCTGCATTTAACCTTCTGTAATCTTCATTTAACGATTGGATTTGCGACATTACTTGTGCATCACTTATATTTTGCACTTCATTGTTATAGAGTATGTGAACTACTACCGGAATCACAATTACTTCATTATTCAAGGTATCCCTGTTTACCGAAGCAGTTTGGACAGAAGCGGGTGAACCTAATAGGGAGAATTGCTCATTTAGCCGGTTGGTAGTCTCCGTTGCACAACGTTGTGCCGACCCATACATCGCACACAGTAAAATAAATAGTGTAAAAACTTTTTTCATGTATCCCTATGGTGTATTAAAGCTCTGTAATCGATCTTGAGCGGGATTACACAGGAAGACTATGAATAATTCTGCATGGGATGAGTGGAAAAACAACCAATAAACCAGTTGGAGAAACGGTAAATAAACAGGTCGTTTACTGACGGTAACAGAGGTTTAGGGCACAAATAAAGAAATAAAAAAGCAAAGATCAAAATATTGTGAAACTAAAATTATAAATGACTTAACAAGCAAACGAATCCGGTTTACTACATTTGCCTTTCGCAAAATCTAACCAAGTTGTATAAGATTTTTCTACTCGCTCTCTTGCCCGTTATATTTTCCTGCAACAATTCAACTTCCCCTGATTATGATAGCAGCCTTCCTGTGCCCCAAACAAATCGTCTTCCAGCGCCGCAACCGATTACTTTCAGCGTAGAGCAAGTGTTTCCTCATGATCCGCATGCCTTTACACAGGGGTTAGAGTTTCACAATGGCAAGTTGTATGAAGGAACCGGCGAGCCAAATCAATCACGCTTGAGAATTTTAAATCTTAAAAGCGGCAAACCCGAAAAGGAATATTTGATTCCGGATCCGGCAATCTTTGGTGAGGGAATTACAATTTTTAAAAATAAAATATATCAGCTAACCTGGCAAAACCGTAAAATCTTTGTTTATAACCTTGCCGATATTTCTCACCCGGTCGATACTTTTAAGTGGAGCGTGGAAGGTTGGGGCGTTACCAACGACGGAAATAACCTGATCATCAGCGATGGTTCGTCTCGCTTATATTTCGTGGCGCCTGATGAAGCCACCAAAGAAATGAAAACAATGAAGGTGCTTACCGTAGCCGATAACCGCGGTGAGCTCGACAGCCTGAACGAGCTGGAGTATATAAATGGATATGTATATGCTAACAGGTGGTACACAAATGAGATCGTTAAGATAGATACCACAAATGGGCATGTTGCCGGAATTATGAATCTCACGGGATTGCTTAGGCAATACGCTCCTGAAGCGCAAGTGGGCGATGAAGCTGTATTAAACGGTATCGCTTACGACAGTTCACGAAACTCTCTTTACATCACAGGGAAAAACTGGCCTCGATTATTCGAGATCAAACTAAATTCCCGATGATTTTGTTCAAAACATCAGTTGAATTTTTCATTGTGAATCTTTGGAAACGCCGATAACATAAATAATTGAGCTGCATTTTTTTGTGTTGAACATTGCCTTAAAATTTGATTCAAGTCCAATCAGTATCGCACTGGCAATATTTGACTTACCGTTTTTATATTTTTCACTTAGCATACTCACATAAAAGCTATCGTACCACATCGGTTTTTCAGTGTTTATTTCCAATCCGTGCAAAGACATCAGTTCCTTCATTGCTGAAGGTGAGAAATGATATAGATGGCGTGGTACGTCATAAGCCGCCCAAAATTCCCTGTAGATTTCCTCGTCATAAGAAGTATAATTTGGGACAGCAATTAAAATTTTACCGGTGGGCTTTAGCAGGTATTTCAATTGGTTAATATATCCATGCAAATCATGAACATGCTCAAGAACATGCCACATTGTGATGGCGTCAAATTGCCGGTGGTTAAGGGAAAACATTTTTTCGGAAGATTCCAAATTTAAACCGTGGAGATCTTGAGCCTTTTGTCTCGCTGTTTCATCAGGTTCCAAACCAATTCCTTCCCAGCCACTTTCTATCATACCTTGTAAGAAAGCTCCGGTTCCGCAGCCCACATCCAATATTTTCCCTTTTTTTTTACCCGTTGTTCGTTCCACCAAACGCCTTTTAGTGCTTATCGTATGTCTCCGTACACGGTGATATAATTTATTGATGAATCCTTTTGTAGTATCGGTGTGCGAAATATATTCTGCGGATTGATAATATCGACTGATCTCGTCAGCTTCCGGGATATTTTGAGTAAAGCGCAGAAGACATTTATTGCATTGCCAAACTTCAAAAACCTCTGCGCTTACAGTAAAATCGTTGACCGAAAGTGTAGGGATAATATTTCTGCTTGCGCACACAGGACATGAATCGTACAGGATCATATGTTTTGGACTTGGTGCAAAGAAAATGCAAAATTATCAATTCGTTTTACGAACCAATCGTACGCTTTGATCGTCAAAAAATATAAATTGATCTGCATACAGCAGGAGTTTTTAGGGACCAAATTTCTCTCGCCAGATCGCAGGCGAAAAAAGTACATTGCTATCCAATGAAAACAGGATTTTCGGCAAGCGCATTCTGCAGCTTTTCAACAAACAGCAGAGTCGCAGGACAATACTCAATATTTTGGTTGTGAATGTGCATATAATCCGGCAAGGGTTTTTTTACCAGGTGAGGAAAACCCGCACAGTCAATTGGGCGCACTTCATAGATCGAACACATATTTGTTTTCAAATCGAGGAACTGGCAGGGCCTTGATTTATTCATCCAGTCGCCGTTTCTTTTATCCCAATACAGCCATTTTTCTTTGAAATCTTTTGGCCTCATTCCAAGGTGGGCTGCTATCCTTTTTATGTCCTGGAAAGAATAGGTGGGACTCATAACTTTACAGCAGTTAGCGCAGCTCAGGCAATTAATTTCTGCCCAAACTTCTTTGTCCTTTTTTTCTGCAATAACCTCGAGGCTGGCTGGCGGCCTGTTCCCGGTTCGGGTGATAAATGATCTGAATTTTCTTTTCTTATTTTCAAACTGACGTTTGAATTTTGACAAGTTGATTTTTTTCATTAAGGCAACGATAACAGGATGGCAGATGAGGTAATTAAGAGTTTAGAAATATAAATGTAGGGGATATTTTATTCTAATTTCATGCAACGATAAAAGCTAATTACTAAATGTGGCAGATCTACAAAAAAGGATTCAAAGCATACTTGCAACTGGAAAAATCACTTTCTGAGAATTCCGTGGATGCATACCAGCGCGATCTGCAAAAATTTATAGATTTTTTGGAGGTTTGGTATCCGACACTTACTCCGGCCGAGGTCAACCTTTCACATCTTCAGAAATTTGTAAAATGGATTAGCGAGTTGGGCATGACAGCTTCCTCTCAATCCCGAATCATTTCGGGATTGAGAAGTTTTTATAAATATTGTTTACAGGAAAAGATTGCTTTGACAGATCCTACTGAGTTGCTGGAATCTCCGAGACTGGCCCTTCATTTCCCAGATGTACTTAGTTTTTCTGAGATAGAACAAATAAGCGCCGCTGTTGACTTAAGCGCGCCGGAGGGGACGAGAAATAAAGCAATTGTCGAAACCCTCTATAGTTGTGGTTTGCGGGTGAGCGAACTTGTAAATCTAAAATTGTCCTGCCTGCATTTTGAGGCGGGATATGTTAGAATCATAGGAAAGGGAGACAAAGAGAGATTAGTGCCTGTGGGAAGACCGGCGATTAAATTTATTAACCTTTATCTCCAAAATTCGAGGATACATGTCTCCATAAAACCAGGAAATGAAGATGTCGTGTTTCTGAACAGGAGAGGACGAAAAATGTCGAGAGTTATGATTTTTATCATAATAAAAGAACTTGCAAAAATTTCATCTATAGATAAAAAAATATCGCCCCACACTTTTCGTCATTCTTTCGCCACTCATCTGGTGGAAGGTGGCGCAAACCTCCGGGCTGTGCAGCAAATGCTCGGTCATGAAAGTATCACCACGACGGAAATCTATACTCACATGGATCGTGAATATTTGCGGGAGGTATTAACTCAGTATCATCCGGCATTCCGAAAAGCAAAAAGAATTATTTAATCAAATAAAACCGGATCGTTTACGCAAATAATAAATGGGAGGCAAAGTGAAGCAGGCTAATATTTTAATCTCAATTCATTTACGTTCCATCAAAACTTTGGAGCTTTGATAACTGCTGACTTCAGGAATATTTTTTACTCTTTTTCTATAGTTCTTAAACATGCTCATCCATTTTAACCGGAGCACCCCAAAGATTCCTTCTTTTACAATTCCTTTGTTCATTTTAGAAACTCCAAACCTCCGGTCTTCAAATGTGATGGGTACTTCCCGGATTTTAAATCCCAGTTTCCAGGCTGCAAATTTCATTTCAATCTGGAAGGCGTAACCTACAAAACTTATCTGATCGAGGTTGATCGTTTCCAATACTTCGCGGCGGTAACAAACAAACCCGGCAGTCGGATCATTTACCGGCATCAGCGTGATAATGCGGGTATATAGGGAAGCACCTTTCGAAAGACTTACCCTGAGCCATGGCCAGTTTTTCAGACTGCCGCCTTTTACATACCGTGAACCAACTGCCACATCAGCGCCGCCTGTCTTGCACGCCTTATACAGCCTGTCAAGGTCATGGGGATTGTGAGAAAAATCACAGTCCATTTCGAAGATGAAAGAGTAATTATTATCCAGCGCCCAGCGGAAGCCAAGAATATATGCAGTGCCTAATCCAAGTTTACCTTTTCTCTCTTTCAAAAAAAGCCGCCCGGGATAGTGTTGAATGCAACTTTTAACGATCGCGGCTGTGCCATCGGGAGAGCCATCATCAATTATCAATACATGAAAATCCTGGTTTAGGGAAAACACTGAGTCCAGGATAGGTTCAATATTTTCCTTTTCATTGTAAGTGGGTATGATAAGAAGTTTTTCCAATTAAATTCCTCTCGTTTGATATTTCAATTTACGATTAATGTTTCAAAGTACCTGTGATGTTGGTTATGGGTGGTATGAAATGTATTAAAAAGTAAATTTATCTTAAAACTCCGCGCTGGTAAATTCCGATATTTAAATTTACATCCCACTTTTCATGCTGCTATGGGGAAAACCTTGCCACACCTTTCCTGCTCCACCTGGCAATTCGAAGAATTATTTTGACAGGCTACTTTTAAGCAGTGTTCGATTTAAGATCTCGGTAAGTTTCTGTTTCGTATGCAACGGGAAATCTCCTTTCATCATCCAGTCATAATATTGTGGTTCTGATTTCAGGACATCACAAACCTTTCTGCCTTTGTGTTTTCCAAAGTTAAAAACTTCTTCGTCATTTTCTATTACGAACCTGCGGGCAAAATCAACGTACTTCTCTTCCCCGATATGTTGCAGAATCGTTTCCAGGGTATTTCCCAGGTGAGTGTACTTGGTAAGTTGTGCTTCCAAAATTTCCCAGGTGGCAGTGGCATCAGCCTCAGCCGAATGCGCATCATGAAGTTCTTTGTCGCAGTAGAATTTATATGCTGCAGTGAGTGTTCTTTTCTCCATCATATGAAAAATATGCTGAACATCTACCATCCTTCGATTTGCCATGTCAAGTACGATTCCGGCTCTTAAAAATTCTTCCATCAGCATAGGGATATCGAATCTATTAGAGTTGTATCCTGAAAGATCTGCGTTGTCAATAAACTGTTTAATCTCATTTGCCACCTCTTTAAATTTCGGAGCATCCCTGATTTTATCATCAGTAATCCCATGAATATCGCTGCTGTTTTTCGGAATTGGAATGCCAGGATTGATAAATTTTTGTTTTACCACCTTCGTCCCGTCTTGCAAGACTTTTACAATTGCTATTTCAATAATTCGATCTGTTGCAAGATTTATTCCTGTCGTTTCAAGATCAATAAATACGAGGGGGCGCTGTAATAATAAAGCCATTTCTTATATAAAATTTAGATTTACAAACGTATAAATGTACTTATAAAATGTTTGTTATTTTTTGTGATCGTCTCCCTTCAATCCGAGTTCCTGTAACAGGTCGATACCATCATAATTGCCGCTACTCA